>NZ_MKKF01000034.1:0-9448 GCF_001942435.1 Serinicoccus sp. CNJ-927
CCCGCTACCGGCGCGCCGTTCGGGCCCGCGGGCACTTCCCGAACGAGGCCTCAGCGATGAAGACGCTGTACCTGGTCACCAGATCGCTGGACCCCAAGGGCACCGGCCAGACACGATGGG
Organism: Serinicoccus sp. CNJ-927; assembly: GCF_001942435.1. Classification (NCBI taxonomy): domain Bacteria; kingdom Bacillati; phylum Actinomycetota; class Actinomycetes; order Micrococcales; family Ornithinimicrobiaceae; genus Serinicoccus; species Serinicoccus sp. CNJ-927. The sequence goes on from NZ_MKKF01000034.1 coordinate 121, forward strand.
CCATACGGTGGAAGCCGGCCCTGAACGCCTTCGCCATCACCTTCGCCGACCGCATGCCTACGGCGCAGGACCGCTGACCATGAAAACGCCACTTACACCGTTAGTCGGACACTCCCGGCTTGACCTCTGGCGAGTCCGTTGGTCCGGTGCCCACCTGGGCGATTCCGTGATCGGGGAGGGAAGGGTCCCGCGTGGGTAGTGCGGAAGAAGTGGTAAGCGTGAAGCTGGTGGCTCAGCAGGCTGAGGTTGAATCGGCTGCTTTCGGTGCGTTGCGCGAGTGGGTCGCTGAGGTGCTCGGGCGCCCGGTCTACGGGCTGATCAGTTATGGGGGAGGGAAGGGGCTGCGGGCGCAGATGTCGCCCGGTCAGACGGCGCAGGAAGCTCGGGCGTCTCAGTTGCTCCTTGGGATTGTGGTGCGTGACGACTTTGGTCCTGATGGGCCAGCAGGGGAACGCGAATATGTGGTCGAGACGGTTCCCGAGGTGTTTCGCACTGTGACACAGATAGGTATCAAGACTGTCCGCGACGGCGTGACCGGCCTGACGCTGCACATCTCGCTGGTGCCCCGGGTCGACTCTGATGGACTCCATCCTTCTCTGGAGTGGTGGCGGGAGCGTACGGCCCGGTTGCAGGCCGACATACAGGAGCTGGGTCACTGATCTCGGTGCGGGGCGAGACCGGCCGTGCTCGGTGCCTTGACCCGCGAAGCGTGGGCGCTTGACGCTCGCACACACGTTCGATTAGACTGGGGCCCAGGAGCAACGCTTCATCTGAGGGGGTGAGGGGCATGGCGGTCACGGCGATCGAACCGGAGGGGCGCGCGGAGGGCGCCGCGCTCGATGCCCTGGGTGTCGTGGCGGCGACCCGGGCGGGACTGGACGCACGGCTGGTGGAGGCTGCCCGGTTGGTCGTCGCGGTGACCGGTGCTGCCGTCCTGGCTCAGAAGGACTTCACCTCGGTGGACGAGCTGACCGAGGGCCAGCGCACGAAGTGGCGGGCGGAGACCAAGCGGGCCGCCTGCGCCGAGGTGCAGGCACGCCTCGGCATGGGCGTCACCGAGGCGCGGCACCTGGTGGGGATGGCCTGCGCACCGGACGGGGTGCGCACCGCGGTGCTCGGTGCGTTGGACCGTGCGGAGGTGACGTGGGACATGGTGCGATCCTTCTGGCGTCGCTGCGGCTCGCTCGAGGTCGACGACGCACTCCTGGTCGCCGAAGGCCTCTTCGGGTGTAACCCTCATGTCGTCGTGGCCGAGCGGCTGACGCCGGAGGGTGACCTGCGTGAGCGTCCCTGGCACGAGGCGGACTACGCGGCGGCGCTCGCGCGGGAGGCCGCCCGGGCCGAGGGCGTCGACGTGGCGGCCGAGCGGGAGCGCCGGAGCAAGGCCTACCAGGCCCGCCGGGCGACGATCACCGTGCACGACGACGGCACGGCGACGCTGGAGACGAACGGCCCCGCGCTCTCGCTCATCGCCGCGCACAGCAGGGTCGAGCGGGCCGCTCGCCTGCTTCGCAAACAGGGTGATCCGCGCACCCTGGACCAGCTGCGCTCCGACGTGCTGATGGCGCTCGTCGTCCACGGACAGCTCCCGGTGCCGCAGGACGAGCCCGGCGGAGGCGACCCCCGCCCGCAGTCATCAGGCAGGGGTGCCCCGACCCTGGGCGGGCCAGACGAGTCCGGTGGAAGCGACCCGCGCTCGCAGCCGTCAGGCAGGGGTGCCCCGACCCCGGGCGGGCCAGACGAGTCCGGTGGGAGCAACCCCGGCTCCGGTCCCTCGCCCAGGGACGAGGTGGCCGGATCTCCCGACGGGTGGGCGGACCTGCTGACACCCGACCTCGAGGCCGTCGCGCGGGTCGTGAGCGGTATGCCGACCGTCGAGCTGCAGGTGGTCGTCCCCTGGGACGCGCTCTCCGGTCGGCCGGCCTGCTCGACCTGCCACGGAGCGATGGCGCAGGCACCGAGCAACCCAAGCAGCGACCCGGCACACAGTTGCGATGGGGAGAACTCTGCCCACCCGACCGGCCCGGACCATCATGTCCCCCATCCGACAGACACGTGCGACGGGCAGGACTCTGCCTTCGCCGGCGCCGACGATCATGGCCCCGGCGGACGACAGGGGGTGGGATTGGTGCTCGGGCGGCACCCGGCATACCTCTCGCCCGGGCAGATCCGGGAGCTCGCGCTCGCTCCCGGCACCACCCTGGCCCGACTGCTGACCGACCCGGCCGACGGGCGGCTGATCGAGCGGTCCATCGCCGCATACCGGCCCGACGCGGCCATGCGCCGACAGGTCCTCGCCGCCGACGTGTTCTCCCGGGCACCGGGCACGCGCCAACCGGGCGCCGTGTGCGAGCTGGACCACGTCAGCCCGTGGGCGCCGGAGGGCCCCGGCGGACCGACGTCAGAGACCAACCTCGTCGCGCTCGCCAAGTCGCCGCACCAGCTCAAGACGCTCGGGAGGGCGCTCGCCCAGATCAACGACCTGCGCGACCTCACCTGGACCACGCTGCTCGGCCAGCGCGAGACCACCCGGGTGCACGACTACCGACAGCACGGCGCCGGCCCGGGCCGTGTCTCGACTGCATCCCGCACCGGCCAGCCGGGCGACGAGGGTGCTGATCGGTGGACGACCAGACAGACCGTGCCGGAGGGGACTGCCGCACCTGACCTGGCCGCTGCGCTCGACCGGGCCGCACCGCTGGACGCTGCCCGCGGTGAGGAGCACCCGGCGCAGCGGGACGACCTGGACGCACGGCGCGACCTGCTGAACCGCGCCGTCTATGCCGCTCTCGCGCACCGCGGCCCGGGTGCCTTCCTCACCGACGCCGACGACCACCCCGGGACCGGCGAGCACGGCGGCCCGCTGTCCGGCTGGATGTGGGTCACCCGCACCCAGTCCGGTCGCCGCCGGGACGGCGCGGCGCCCGACACTCGGACGACGGCGGCCGTCCTCGGTCTGGACGGGACGGACACGGCGCCTCCGACGCCGGGAGCCGACCAGGGCGTCCGCGCCGAGGACCGGCGCGGACCCGGTCGGCCCGCCGCGAACTGCGCGACCGGCGCGACCGGATGGCGCACCTCACCCGGAGAGCCCCCACCCTTCTGATCAGAGGCGGCGACGGCTCAGGTGGAGCACGGTCAGCACCAGCAGTCCGCCCGCGACCAGCTCGGCCAGCAACAGGCCGGACGTGCGCCACGCCTCGACACCGATCGTCCCGAGCAGCCCGGGCGTGAGGCCACCCGTCGCCAGCCAGGACAGGACGAGGACCACCAGGGCCACCGCGGTGCACGAGGCGAGCATGATCTGCGCCTTGGTCCACCAGGTCGCCAGCCGCGAGGCCGAGCCCGCCGCGCGGTAGCCCAGCCATCCCCCGGCGACCAGCGGCACCAGCGCCATGGCCCAGATCCCCGGCGGCATGGCCCCGGGCTCGGGCAGCGCACCGAGGACCGGGAGCACCGGCAGGTCGCCGGCGGTCGTCTCGCCCCAGCCGACGTGCACCGTGCCCACGGTGACCCCCGACCCGGTGGTCCACCCCAGCGCCCACACCATGAGGTTGGGCAGCGCGAGCAGCTGGCCCACCGTGAGCACGACCGTGCCGACCAGCCCGGCGTCGAGCGAGCCGTAGAGGGTGAGGATGCGCTCGCCCCGCAGCAGGAGCAGGCCGAGCACGAGCAGGAAGGAGACGGCGACCAGCCCGACGAGGACCTCGACGACCGGCGGCAACGCGCGGCGCACGAGCACCGGGGTCCGCGCCTCGAGGAAGGCGAGACCGGCGTCCACCACCGGATGCTCCTCGCGCCGGTGCTCCCCCCACCAGACGAGACCGAGGGCCACGAGCGGCACGAGCACGACGCCGGGCACCAGGGTGGCCAGGCGCACCGGCGCGAGCCCGAAGCTGGCGGTGTGCGCCACGAGGAGCCCCGCGGCGACATAGCCCACGACGAAGGCCGTGCCGTCGGACCCGCCCAGCGCGCTCCACGCCGTGCGCCACCCGCCGATCCGCGGCACCCGGGCCATGAGGTGGTGCCGGCTCAGGACGACCTGGCGGGCGGCATACCAGCAGAGCGCGAGGAAGAGGGTCGTGAGGAGCAGCGGGGCGATCACGACTTCGGCGGCGGGCGTGCGCACCGCGGCGCGGTGCGCGAGCGCCCACACGTCGACCCCCACGCCGACCGTCTGCCAGAAGCTCGCGGTGCCCCGCTGCTCGACCACCCACGCCAGGACCGTCGGGAGCACCACGACGAGCACGCCCAGCAGGACGCACACGACCCCGGCCACCCCTGCCCCGAGCAGCTCCCCGAGGCGACGGACGGTCAACGTCGGACCGCGCCCCGGGATCTCCTCCCGCGACGCGGCACCCTCGGATCGCCCGCCGCTCCTGGCCCGCTCCACCACAGTCATCGCCTCCATGGTCACGGACGGGGCGCGGCGCCACGGGGAGGCGCGCCGACCGGGCACCCCTTGCACCTGCCTCCGCCACGACAGAACACCCCTTGCGTCCGGTCGGCGCCGGACCCAAGGGGTGTTCGATCGAGCAGGTGCGTCAGCCCAGGCCGGCGATGATCTCCTTCATCAGCTCGGCGGTCTCCGAGGGCGTCTTGCCGACCTTGACCCCGGCGGCCTCGAGGGCCTCCTTCTTGGCCTCGGCGGTGCCGCTGGAGCCGGAGACGATCGCGCCGGCGTGGCCCATCGTCTTGCCCTCGGGCGCGGTGAAGCCGGCGACGTAGCCGACGACCGGCTTGGTGACGTTGTCCTTGATGTAGGCCGCGGCCCGCTCCTCGGCGTCGCCGCCGATCTCACCGATCATGACGATCGCCTCGGTGTCAGGGTCGTCCTGGAAGGCCTGCAGGCAGTCGATGTGGGTGGTGCCGATGATCGGGTCGCCGCCGATGCCCACCGCGGTGGTGAAGCCGATCTCCTTGAGCTCGTACATCATCTGGTAGGTGAGCGTGCCCGACTTCGACACCAGGCCGATGCGGCCCGGCCCGGTGATGTCGGCCGGGATGATGCCGGCGTTGGACTGCTCCGGGCTGATGAGACCCGGGCAGTTCGGGCCGATGATCCGGGTGCCGCCCTGCGCCTGCGCGTAGGCGAAGAACTCTGCGGTGTCCTGCACCGGCACGCCCTCGGTGATCACGACGGCCAGCGGCATACCGGCGTCGACCGCCTCGATCACAGCCGCCTTGGTGAAGGCCGGCGGCACGAAGAGCACGGAGACGTTGGCCCCGGTGGCCTCCATCGCCTCGGACACCGAGCCGAAGACCGGCACCTGCACGCCGTCCTCGAAGTCCACGGTCTGCCCGGCCTTGCGCGGGTTGACCCCGCCCACGACCCGGGTGCCCGAGCGCAGCATCCGCTGCGTGTGCTTCATGCCCTCGGAGCCGGTCATGCCCTGCACGATGACGGCGGAGTCGTTGTTCAAAAAGATCGCCATGGTGGTCTCTTCTTCTTCCTTCGTATGTCGTTGTCGCAGGTCAGCCGGCGGCCAGCTCGGCGGCCTTGCGGGCGGCGCCGTCCATGGTCTCCTCGATGGTGACCAGCGGGTGGGCGGCCTCGGCGAGGATGGCGCGGCCCTCCTCGACGTTGTTGCCGTCGAGCCGGACCACGAGCGGCTTGGTGGCGTCGTCGCCGAGGATCTCCAAGGCCTTGACGATGCCGTTGGCCACCGCGTCGCAGGCGGTGATCCCGCCGAAGACGTTGACGAAGACCGACTTCACCTGCTCGTCGCCGAGGATGACGTCGAGCCCGTTGCTCATGACCTCCGCGGAGGCACCGCCGCCGATGTCGAGGAAGTTCGCCGGCTTCGCCGTGCCACCGGTGTGGTCCTCACCGGCGTACGCCACGACGTCGAGGGTCGACATGACCAGGCCGGCGCCGTTGCCGATGATGCCGACGTTTCCGTCGAGCTTGACGTAGTTGAGGCCCAGTCCCTTGGCCTTGTTCTCCAGCGGGTCGGCGGAGGCGGCGTCCTCGAGGGCGGCGTGGTCCTCGTGCCGGAAGTCGGCGTTGCCGTCGAGGGTGACCTTGCCGTCCAGCGCCAGGATCGTACCGTCCTCGGTCTTGACGAGGGGGTTCACCTCGACGAGGGTGGCGTCCTCGTTCTTGTAGACGTCCCACAGTCGGATGAGGACCGGGGCGATCGCGTCGACGTCACCGGTGTCGAAGCCGGCCTGCTCGGCGATCTCGCGGGCCTTCGCGTCGTCGATGCCGGTGTTGGCATCGACCGCGACCCGGGCCAGGGCCTCGGGCCGCTCCTCGGCGAGCGTCTCGATGTCCATGCCGCCCTCCTTGCTGCACATGGCGAGCAGCGAGCGGTTGGTGCGGTCGAGCAGCAGGGAGAAGTAGTACTCCTCCGCGATCTTGGCGCCCTGGGCGATCATCACCGCGCCCACGGTGTGGCCCTTGATGTCCATGCCGAGGATCTGCTCGGCGGCCTCGACGGCCTCCTCGGGGCTCTTGGCGAGCTTGACGCCGCCGGCCTTGCCCCGGCCGCCGACCTTGACCTGCGCCTTGACGACCACGACGCCGCCGCTGTCGGCGCCGACCCGCTCGGCCGCGGGGCCCGCCTCGGACGCCTCGGTCACGACCTCGGCCGCGAGCACGGGCACGCCGTGCTTCTCGAACAGGTCACGTGCCTGGTACTCGAACAGATCCACAGTTGGGCTTCCCGTCTGTCGATGGTGGTTCCGGTATGCCGGTGCTCACCGCTCGACCGCGCCCTGGGCGCCGTCGGCGGCACTGCGTCGCACACTATCGCAGCGGGCAGGTCAGGCCCGCGCCAGCATCGAGCGCATCCTGCGAGCGGCGGGTGACGAACCTGAGCCCCGTCAGAGCTTGACCACCGGCGCCACCCGCAGCAGCAGCCGCTTGAGCCCGGCGTCGCCGAAGTCGACATGGGCCATCGTGTGGTTGCCGGTGCCCTCGACGAGCACCACGGTGCCCATGCCGAAGCTGTCGTGCGACACCTTGTCGCCGGCGGCCAGCCCGGCCAGCTCGGCCTCCTGCTCCTGCGTGCGGTCCCGCTTCGGCGCGCTCCCCCGGGGGTCGAGCCGCACGGCGGCCGGTCGCCCGCCGCCGGACCAGCCGGACCCGCCGCGCGAGCCCCCGGCATACCCTCCGGACCAGCCGATCCCCTCGGCCGCGGAGCGCCGCCCGGTCATGCTCATCCGGTCGGCGTCGGTGCGCTCCCAGGTCACCAGGTCATCGGGGATCTCGTCGAGGAAGCGCGAGGCGGGGAACCACTGCGGTGCGCCGAAGGCCGACCGGCTGCCCGCCCGCGACAGGTGCAGCTGCTCGCGCGCGCGGGTGATGCCGACGTAGGCCAGCCGCCGCTCCTCCTCCAGCTCGTCCGGGTCGTCCAGGCTCCGCTGGTGCGGAAAGGTGCCGTCCTCCAGCCCGGTGAGGAAGACGACCGGGAACTCCAGGCCCTTGGCCGTGTGCAGGGTCATGAGCGTCACGACGCCCTGGTCGACCCCCTCGGCGGCCCCGTCCTCGCCCTCCGGGATCTCGTCGGCGTCCGCCACGAGCGACACCTGCTCGAGGAAGTCCACGAGACCACCCTCCGGGTAGTTGTCGTCGAACTCGCGGGCCACGGTGACCAGCTCGGTGAGGTTCTCCACCCGGGTCTCGTCCTGCGGGTCGTGGCTCGCCCGCAGCTCGGCGAGGTAGCCGGTGCGGTCCAGGATCGCCTCCAGCAGCGACCCGATCCCCGAGTCCTCCTGCCCGGCGAGGTCGCCCAGCTCCTCCAGGAGCGCGGTGAAGCCGCCGATCGCCGCGACCGAGCGCGACGCGATGCCCGGCGCGTCGCCGGCCCGGCCCAGCGCCGCGACGAAGGGTATGCGCTCGCGCTCCGCGAGCATCGTCACCGCCGCGACCGCACGGTCGCCGATCCCCCGCTTGGGGGTGTTGAGGATGCGCCGCAGGTTGACGTCGTCGGCCGGGTTGGCGATGACGCGCAGATAGGCGAGCGCGTCCTTGATCTCGCGCCGCTCGTAGAACCGGGTGCCGCCGACCACCTTGTAGGGCAGCCCGGTGCGGACGAGCACCTCCTCCAGGGCACGGGACTGGGCGTTGGTGCGGTAGAAGACGGCCACGTCCCCGGGCCGCACCCCCCGCTCGTCGGCCAGCTCGTCGATCCGGCGGGCGACGAAGGAGGCCTCGTCGTGCTCGGAGTCCGCGACGTAGCCGACGATGCGCTGGCCCTCGCCCGCGTCGGTCCACAGCCGCTTCTCCCGTCGCTTGGGGTTGCGGGCGATGACCGCGTTGGCGGCGGTGAGGATCGTCGACGTCGAGCGGTAGTTCTGCTCCAGCAGGATGGTCCGGGCCTGCGGGTAGTCCTCCTCGAACTCGACGATGTTGCGGATCGTCGCGCCACGGAAGGCGTAGATCGACTGGTCCGCGTCGCCGACGACGCACAGCTCGGCGGGAGGCAGCGCGCGGCTGCCCCCGTCGACGATGTCGCCCTCGAAACCGACCAGCTCGCGCACCAGGGCGTACTGCGCGTGGTTGGTGTCCTGGTACTCGTCCACCATGACGTGCCGGAACCGGCGCCGGTAGTGCTCGCGCACGGCGGGGAAGGCCCGCAGCAGGTGCACCGTGGTGGAGATGATGTCGTCGAAGTCCAGCGCGTTGGCCGCCCGCAGCCGCCGCTGGTACATCGTGTAGGCCTCCGCCACCTTGGCCTCGTAGCTGTTGCTGCCGACGGCCGCGGCGAAGGCCTCGTCGTCGATCAGCTCGTTCTTGGCGTTCGACACCTTGGCGAGGAAGGCCCGTGCCGGGTAGCGCTTCGGGTCGAGATCGAGGTCACGGATGACCAGGCCCATCAGCCGTTGGCTGTCGGCGGCGTCGTAGATGGAGAAGGAGCTTTTGAGCCCCGCCGCGGTCGCCTCGCGTCGCAGGATCCGCACGCACGCGGAGTGGAAGGTCGAGACCCACATCGCCTTGGCCCGCGGCCCGACCAGCTGCTCGACCCGCTCGCGCATCTCGGCGGCGGCCTTGTTGGTGAAGGTGATGGCCAGGATCTGCCCCGGGTGGACGTGCCGCTCGGCGAGCAGGTAGGCGATGCGATGCGTCAGCACCCGGGTCTTGCCCGACCCGGCCCCGGCCACGATGAGCAGCGGGCTGCCGTGGTGCGTCACCGCCTCGCGCTGCGGCTCGTTGAGCCCGGCGAGCAGCTCGGCCACCGAGGGGCCCTGCCCCCGCCCCGCGCCCGGCCTCCGCGCACCGGGCCGAGGACCGCCCGTGGCTGCAGAACATGGTGGCCGGCAACCGCTTCGACACCTACATGGCGCCCACTTACCAGCACAACCAGGTCTACCTGCAGGCACC
>NZ_MKKF01000035.1:0-6940 GCF_001942435.1 Serinicoccus sp. CNJ-927
GAGCCGACCCAGGAGGTGGCCACCACCCTCGTCCCCGCCCTGACCACCTAACCCCTCAACGAGGGATCACACTCGTACACCACTCCACCGGACTTGACCACGGCAAGTACGACTACGCGTTCGTCGACCCGGCCGACCGGCGTGTCGCAGAGGTGAGGCTCCTGCGCGAGGTCGAGCGTTTCGACGTAGAGACACCGCCTGACCGCCCCGTGGACCTCCCGGCCCCGACCACCGACAACCTGCTCATCACCGGCGATGCCATGCACGTCCTCGATTCCCTGGCGAAGATCCCGGAGTACGCCGAGAATTACCTCGGCATGGTCAAGCTGGTCTACATCGACCCGCCGTTCAACACTGGCCAGGCGTTCACGAACTACGACGACAACATCGAGCACTCAATCTGGCTCACGATGCTGCGCGACCGCCTCCGTCAGCTCCAGCCGCTCCTCGCTCCCGACGCCTCGGTCTGGGTTCACCTGGACGACGTGGAGGTGCACCGGTGTCGACTCGTTATGGACGAGGAACTGGGCATCGAGAACTTTGTCGCGGAGGTCGTGTGGCAGAAGGCCGACTCCCCACGTTCCGACGCCAAGGGCCTTTCTATCGACCAGGACACCATCCTCGTCTACCAGGCTTCCGCTGCCTGGACTCCCAACAGGCTGCCGCGCACCGCCGCTACAAACGCGCGCTTCTCCTCTCCCGATGGCGACCCTGAGCCGTGGTTCGACGACAACCCCACCGCGCCCGGAGCAGCAACCCACCAGGGCATGGTCTACGCGATCCAGCATCCGATCACCGGTGAGTTGCACTACCCCGCACGGGGACGCTGCTGGTGGACCGAGCAACCGCAGGTAGTCGCCGAGATGTCCCAGTACGCGGATTACGAGCTGCGTGACATCTGCGACGAGGAGCGTCGAGCTGAACTCTGCGGCGTACCGCGCTCCGAGATACGTCGTGACGTGCGTGCAGTCATGCTTGCCCAGCCCCTCGGGATCGCAGCTGAACGCGCACGTGCTAGGTACGCCGAGGGCACGTGGCCGCGAATCATCTTGCGATCTGGCGGAGAGGGCGGACTGGGCCGCAAGTCTTACGTACCGAGCACGGGACTGGTCTCGGGAACCTGGTGGAGCAACGAGCTGGTGGGACACAACCGTGAAGCAAAGTCGGAGATCAAGGCACTTTTCCCCGGAGAGCATCCCTTCGCGACGCCAAAGCCGGAACGTCTGTTGAGCCGCATTCTCGAGATCGCTACTTTGCCCGGAGACATCGTGCTCGACTTCTATGCCGGGTCAGGCACCACGGCGGCGGTCGCGCACAAGATGGGACGACGATGGATCACTTCCGAGCTCATCCCTCAGACCGTCGAAACGTATACCGAGCCGCGGCTCCGCAAGGCCGTCGAGGGTGACGACGAGGGCGGTGTCACGTCCGTCACTGAGCGGGTCGTCGCTGATGACACGGTCCTGCCCGACAAGGTCTCGGCCAAGGACGCCCAGGCCTTCAACACCACCCTGACCCGCGTCATCGGTGATGGCGACGTAGAGCTCACCGTCGACATGTCGAAGCAGCTAGCCTCGCTCGCCAGGGCCGCCAAGAAGGCAGGCGACGGACCGCTGGACGACGACGAGACGAAGACGCTCCTGAGCCTGCTGAAGAAGTTCGGGGACGCCGGCCAGGTGGACGTCACCAAGCAGGCCAAGTCACAGCTGGCCAGGGCCACGAGAACTCGCGACCAGGTGACCCGACTCTGGCACGGCGGGGGCGGGTTCACCCACCTGGAGGTCGGTCCGTCGATGTTCACCGAGGTCGGCGGCATGGTGCTGCTGGCCGACTGGGCGACGCAAGGTGCGCTGACCGAGGCGATGTGTGCTCAGCTCAGTGTCCGTTACGAGCCCGACGGGGTGTTCGCCGGCAGGTCCGGGCGCCTACGCATCGCGGTCGTTGACGGAATGGTGGGCGCCGGGACCATCGACGCCATCACCGACCAGCTGCTCGACGGCGAGAACGTCGAGATCTGGGCCACCCAGATCGCCGACGGTGCGAAGCAGCACCTCAAGGACGTGCGACCCAGGTCCCGACTGCAGCGCATCCCGGCCGCCGTCGTCGACTCCTACCGCCGCAAGAAGGCGGCCCGCAGCCCGTTCGCCGGGAAGACCACCGAGGAAGGTGCACAGAACGATGGGTGACGTCAGGATCGACGAAGACCTCCTGGAGGACGTCAGCGAGCGGCTCGACCTGCGGGAGCCAAATCGCAAGGCCGTCAAGACCGTGCTGCTGCGCACGTCCCTGCACTACGACGTCGACCGCAACGAGGACGCGTTCGAGTGCATTGTCGATTCCGCCACCGGCGTCGGGAAGACCTATGTCCTTGCGGGACTGATCGAGTACTTAGCCCTGGCCGACCCGCCGGCCAAGAACTTTTTGATCCTCGCACCCGGCCGGACCATTCGGGACAAGACGATTAGGAACTTCACACCCGGCGACAGGAAGGCTCTGACCACGACGATGAGGTCCCAGCCGCACCTCGTCACTGCCGACAACTTCAACAGCCCTGCGACCCGATCCGCTATGGCGGATCCCAGGCGGACGAAGGTTTACGTCTTCACGGTCCAGGCGCTGACGTCGAAAACCGGCGAGGGCAGGGAGACGCACGCGTTCGTCGAGGGTCTCGGCACCAACTTCTACGACTGGCTCTCCCAGCTCGACGACCTGGTGATCTTCGCTGACGAGCACCACTGCTACCGCGGCCCCGCCTTCAGCCGCACTATTCGCGAGCTCAACCCAGAGGTCGTCGTAGGGCTCACGGCCACCCCGGCAAAGGCCGACGAGGACCTCGTCGTCTACCGCTACCCGCTGGCTGCGGCGATCGCGGACAAGTTCGTCAAGACGCCGGTCATCGTTGGTCGTCGCGACGACCGCAACGACGACGAGACGAAACTGCTCGACGGCGTAAATCTCCTGCGGGCGAAGGAGGATCTCGCGCATCGCTACGCTGACGAGAACGAACTGCCGCGGGTGAACCCGGTGATGATGATCGTGGCTGGAAGCATCGAGAAGGCCGAGGAGTTGCGCGACATCCTCGACTCCAATGGCTTTGACGGCGGCGCCTGGACCGGCAAGACCCTGCTCGTCCACTCCCAGCTCACCGGCGACGATAAGGAGAAGGCGCTGGCCGACCTTGAGGCGGTGGACGAACCGGACTCCGCGGTGCGAATCATCTTCAGTGTCGGGATGCTCAAGGAGGGCTGGGACGTCAAGAACGTCTACGTGCTGGCCTCGTGGAGGCCGTCGGTCTCGGACGTCCTGACGGAGCAGACCTTGGGCCGCGGTCTGCGACTCCCCTTCGACTCGTACACCGGGATCGAGTTCCTGGACACGCTCGAGGTGCTTGCTCACGAGAGGTACGAGGACCTGCTCAGGAAGCGTAAGGCCCTCAACGAGCAGTTCATCGACTACTACACCTACGCCGAAACCCGGACCCGCCCCGACGGCAGCAGGACCGTCGAGACGAAGCACGACGAGGTCTCAGGCGAGGTTCTGCCCGAGCCGGACGACCAGGGGTCGAACGCACCGACGACCCCTGGGACGGGCGAGGACGGCGAGGCCTCCACGACCGGGCAGGACGAGGGTGCCCGACCTGACGCCATCGCTGATCTGGAGACGAGGAAGAGGGAGGCCGAGGTCGAGGTCGGCGAGAAGGCACTTCTGATCACGTACTGGCCGTTGGAGGGCCGGCCAGACGTCCGGATTCCACGTGTCCAGTCAGTGGCCCAGAAGGCCGATGTCAGCCTCAACGACATCGACCTGGACGACTACGACCGTTTCGACCGGCTCGGCAGGGCACTGTCCACCGAGTTGTCCAACGACCTGAAGCGCACGAAGATCGTGGCTACCCGCAAGGGCAGATCCGTTGAGGTCGGGGTGGCCAAGGCCGAGGACGAGATCGCCGCGACGATCGCCCTCGACATCCCGCTGTCGGCCTCTCGCCAGATGCTCGTGGAACGGGTGATGAACGTGCCCGGGGTCAAGCCTCGCGCGACCGAGCACGGTGCTGCTGAACGCATCGTGGACCGTCTCATCTCAGCCATGGGCGACGACGCGGCAACCGCCCTGTCGGCGTTCGGCGAACGCTGCGGTCAGCGACTGGCCGACGGGGTGAGGGATGCGGTCCGGGAAGCAAGCAGCTCGCAGGTCTCCTACGAGGACCAGGTCGACATGGTTAGTCTGGACCGCGAGCGGTCGGCGGCCAAGAGGCAGCACGAGGGCCACCCGGACACCGGTTTCGACCGCGCCACCGCCTTCGACGGGTGGGCCAAGAACCTCTACTCCCACGCCTGGTTCGACTCGCAGCCGGAGTACAAAGCAGCGGCGGCCGTCGACGCCGCCAGGTCCGTGGAAGTCTGGGCCCGGCTGCACCGGAACGACATCCCCATCACCTGGAACGCCGAGGGCCGACGTTACAACCCGGACTTCGTCGTGATCGAGAGCGTGGACGGCAAGCGACACGGCTGGCTCGTCGAGACCAAGGCGGACCGGGACATGAACGCCGCCGAGGTCGTCGCAAAGCGCCGGGCCGCCCGGCGGTGGGTGAACGTCGTGAACTCCTCACCTGCCGTCGAAGGTGTCGAGTGGCACTACCTGCTGCTGGGAGAGCGGGACGTGGACGACGCCCAGGGCAGCTGGGAGTACCTCAGGGAGATCGGGAAGTGATTTCGTGAGCGGTGAACGCGTCTACAACATCGAGGGCGGCGCGGCGGTACCCCTACTGGCCGTCAGCCTCGCCGAGGCTGGCCTGAAGGAACGCCAGGATCTGCAGGAGTGGGTGATCGCCCGCCCGGAGATCCTCGGCCCTGACGTCATCGTCGTCGCCTTCGAGTTCGACCGGTGGCAGGACGCGCGCGGCGACCGGCAGCGGGACCGGCTGGACGTACTGGGCCTGGACGCCGACGGCCGCTTAGTGCTGGCCGAGCTCAAGCGCGACCAAGCGCCGGACACGGTGGAGATGCAGGCCGTCAAGTACGCCGCGATGGCATCACGCTTCACCGAGGCCGACCTGGTGACCTACCACGCACGGTTCCTGTCCGCCCGAAGCGGGCAGGCCGTGTCCGAGGACGAGGCACGCGCCGCGCTGCTCGACCACGCCGGCGAGCTCGACGCCGACCAGCTGCGCCAGCCCCGGATCGTCCTGGTGGCTGGTTCATTCACCACGCCCACCAGCGCGACTGTCGTATGGCTGACCGAGATGGGTCTGGACATCACCATGCAGCGTGTCCAGGCGTACCGGATCGCCACCGAGGGTGTCATCGTGACCGTCTCCCAGCTCTTCCCGGTCCCCGACGTGGAGGAGTTCACTATCTCCCCCCAGCGGGCCGAGGCGGAACAGGCGAAGGCTCGCCGGACCCGCAAACGGGAACGGTCGACCGTCGTTCGCCTGGTGCGCGACAAGGTGATCCCCGACGGGACGCCCCTTACCCTCCAGCCGAAGACGGAATACGACGCCGAGACCCGGGAGCTGATCCAGGAGTGGGTGGCCGAGGACGAACGTCGCGGCCGCGCGACCTGGGTGAACAGCTCGAAGCCGCTGCGGTGGGAATACGACGGGGAACAGTACCGTCCAACGACGATTGTCAAGCAGATCCTCTCAGCAGCCGCACAGATCGACGGTAGCGCCAACGGCCCGATGTGGTGGGTGACCGAAGAAGGCATGACTCTGACCGAGCTCGCAGGATCGGCTCCCAGTGGCGGGTTCGACTGGACCGACCTGCACACCATCCTCAATGCTCTACCGGCCGGCCGATGGACCACCTACGGTGACTTGGCGGCCGTCATCGGAACGGCTGCCATGCCCCTCGGGGGCCATGTCGCCTCATGCCCGGACTGCGTGAACGCGTGGCGCATCCTCGACGCTTCCGGACAAAGCCGGGCCGGCTTCCGGTGGACCGACCCGAGCGACACCCGGACCCAGCGCGAGGTCCTCCAGTCCGAGGGCGTCCATTTCGACGGGGACCGTGCGAACGCGGCGCAGCGACTCTTGGGAGAGCAGTTGGCTGCAGCGGCGGAGGACCCACCCGAGTGAGCACCTAACACCTGCGCCCAGTGCACCAACCCGAAGGCGCACCGGTGGGAGATGATGACGCGCCCCGGTGCGAAGTAGAACCGCCCGTGACTGCCCCCACTGATCGCGCCCGTCCACCACCAGCACTCTGAACCGTCGACGCTCACGACCTTCTCCCGCCAACGGTTCACCGTACCCAGGTCGCCCAGCGCCGCCGCCAGGCCGGCCTCCGACAACCGCCCCGCACTCACCCCGGCATGCTCTCAGCCGGCCCCGTCGAGGCCGGCGCAACCTCAGGCGACTCCTCGCCCTGGTCCTCGCCGCCCCCAGCGTCGCCCTGCTCCTCGCCTTGGTCGCCACCACGCCGGTACCGCCTTCGTCTGCGACGCCCCGGATGAGCCGGTAGACCTCTCGTCCCGTCAGCGTGCCGCCCCCGCACCACACCAACGCCTCCTGTGTACTCAGCCCCTCCTCCTCGATCAAGGACCGCAGCGCCCGTCCTGCTCGCTGCTCGCAGTCGCTCACCACCGCGTCCCGCTCAGCCAGCGCCACGGCCACCGCCTCGCCCCATTTCGCCAGCCGCCGCTCTCGCTTCGCCTGCTCCTGGACCACCTTCGCACGAGCCTCCCGAGCACGCGCCCGCGCCAGCTGTCTCACCGTCTGCTTCTGCATCACAGTGCACCTTTCCTCGATCTACAAAGAACCTGCGGACACCACCTAAAGCGGAGCAACCCCGCCCAGGGACTCACCCCCGACCAATCCCGACGGACCACCCGAGCCCAGCCCGATGGGTTGAGTCAGCGTTTGTGTCCGGTTTCGGGCTGAGGATCAAGCAACATCTGTACGGTCTTCGTGACACCTGTAGGAGGGTGCGCGATGAGCACG
>NZ_MKKF01000036.1:0-4786 GCF_001942435.1 Serinicoccus sp. CNJ-927
CACCGAACCCGAGATCGGAGCTGATCACCTACCCGCCCTCACCACCTGAACCCAAACGAGGGATCACAGCGCTACACCACTCCACTGGGCTTGACCCCCGTCGCGTCGTGAAGCAGACGGAACTGGCCGCTTCCTACACACTTTCCGTGAACGGACAACTGGTCCTCGTAGCGGCGCTGGCAGCGATCGGAGGGAGCTGGCTCCGGGGAGGGGCGAGTGCACCCATACCCGACTTGTCGAGCGGCAACTCAGCCTTCCAGTACGTGGGGTCGTTCACCGCCACACTGCCCCCGCGCGGCTTCCTGAGGCGCACGTCGGCGGTGACGGGTCCAGAGGAATGGCTCACCGGCCTCCAGTCCCGGGGAGTCACGGATCTCTCGTTGGTCACCGACCTGCCCACCACAGGTCCACTGCCTTCGCGCCGCCCCGGACTCCCGGACCTGGTCAGTGTCTGCGCACGGCTCGTCGGCGGGGGGGCCTCAGAGCACCACAGGTCGGCGTGACAGAGGCCAGGACGGCGCTACAGGTCGCGCTGCATGACATCGGGGGCTTCGCCCAGCAGTTCGACGAACTCCACAGGTGGGCGTCGTGGTTCACAAAGGCCGAGACCCTCCTCACCGACCCGGCCCCGGCTGCCCCCTACCACCAGGACCTGCTTCCGCCCGATGCCGACCTCGAGCGTCGCCAGCTGGCAGCCGCGGTCGTGCAGGGTTGGGTGTTCGGCGGGATGGGGTCGTGGAACGACGGCGGACCTGCGGATCCCGGGGCGCAGCGAGAGTACGAGCGCGTCGGCGCGCACGTGTACTCCGCTCTGCTCACCGCGCTTCCGGCCGGGACCAACGGTGCGTGACGCCCGCCCTGCCTCGCCCGGAGGTCAGGCAGCGACGAGCAGCAGTCCGTACCTCAGAGCTTCTCGAGCTTGTGGAACGGACTCGGGATGCGCATCGTGCGGGTGCCGAAGTTCACGGTGACCGCCGAGCTCTCCATGCCCACGACACGTCCGAGGCCCAAGGCCTGGTGCGAGACCCGGTCGTCGACCTCGAAATGCTCGATGTCCGGCTCGACTCGCGGCTTGAAGGGGCTGCGGACAAGGTGGCGCCGCTGGGATCCGCACCGGTTCGATGTGATCACCCTCAGTATGCGCTCCAGCGCCATACCAGCCACACCCGCCGCTCACGTGCGTCCAGGGCGCGGGGCCGGGATCGTGCCTACCCTGCCGTGGCAGGCGGAGGGCGTCACCGGCCCGCGGGGCCCTCTTCGGGCTCGCGGATGAGCCGCAGGTGGCGCTGCAGCCAAGGGCGGGCCTCCTCGAGCACCGCGTCCAGGCCGCGCACCGCTGGGTCGGGGTAGAACCCGGAGGTGTCGTTGGCGCGGTAGTAGAGGCCGGCTGGGCGGTCGGCACCGTCGACCTCGTGCCGCCACGGGAGATAGATGACCGTGACCGGTTCGCCCTCGAACTCGACCTCCCGGCTGCGGGGGGCCTCCTGCTCCATGGGGAAACTCAGGATGGTGGCACCCTCGTCCCCGGTCCCTGGGCCCTTCTCCGTCATATCGATCACCGTACCGCTCCGGTGAGGGTCCCGCCGGATGCCGCCGGCCCAGTTGCGGGTGGGGAACCGCATGGCCAGGATAAGCATCCAGGACAACGTGAGTCTGCTGCGAGCACGGCGTAGGACAGGGACGACCAGGGAGGCCGACGATGCGCTGCTACCGGCTCGCGCTCTCGATCGTTGTTCTCGTCTTTGCCACTGCTTGCTCCGAGTCGGAGGGGCAGGACCACGTGCTCGACACCCACTGCGGGATCGACGAGCTCCACGTCGAAGGACAGTGGTACGCACGCGCTCAGGGCCCTCTCGATGACGGCTCCGGGAACCCGCCCGACGGTTGGGACAACCCGGAACAGACGGGCACCCTCACCCGGGTCGACGAGACCACCCTCGTCTTCACCGACGAGGTGGGACACCGAGAGGAGTTCGTCCTCCGTGCGGGGGCGAGCGAAGCGAAGCGGGCCTGCGACTGAGCCAGCATCGCCGTGTGCCGGTCGGTCCTCTCAGGCAGTCAACACCTCTCGCGCGTATGCCCCTTGACCGCTCGTCTGCGGCATCGCCAGCGCGCACGATCAGGCGAGGAAGGACCCACCAGCGAGATCGACGTCGATCTCGAGAAGGACGCCGGTGAACTCCTCTGTCCTGGGGTGCTCAGCCGTCGGAGCCACCTGCCGTCCCACGCCGCAGCGCTCGACCTCCTCGTACCGTGCGCTCGAGGACTCGAAGACCCACGTTCCGTCCCCGGCGGAGTCCTGGACGCACCAGCGGTGCTCGGTCCACATGCGGACCACCAAACCCTTGATCTCGGGCCAGTCAGGCGGAGCGCGGTAGGTGTCGACCGACAGCACCCCGGTCACCACCCCAGGACCAGGGTCCATCTGCTCAGGCCATTCGCAGTAGACCGGGACCGGGCCGATGTCCAGACGATAGGCGTGGTAGCCCAACGACAACCCCTCCCACAGCGGGAGCGGGGTCACGACTGCCTCGTAGGTCGCCTGCAGCTCGGCCGGCGACCCTCGTCATCGTCAAGCACCAACCATTCCGAGAACGAGTCCCCCACGGCCACCCCGTAGCCGCGATCACCCAGCACCCATTCCTCACAGTGCACCCTCAGCCGCATGACGCGACTCTGCCACGTCGGTGGACGTGCCGCCCCCGTCCAGGACCGCTACGGTCCACGACATGGCCGACTACCCGCAGCTGCTGCATACCGTCCTCGACACCCCCGAGGTGCGACAGCTGGCGGAGTTCTACCGCCTCCTTCTCGGTCTGCAGTACCGACCGGGCGACGAACCCTCAGCGGACGGGGACGACGGCGTCGACTGGCTGGTGCTCACCGATGCGCACGGCAACCGCAAGGTGGCCTTCCAGCAGGTCGACCGCCTCGAGCGGACGACGTGGCCGCGGCCCGACGTGCCTATGCAGATGCACCTGGACCTCACGGTCCCCGACCGGGAAACGCTCGAGATACAGCACCGACGGGCGATCGACCTGGGCGCCGAGCTCCTCCTCGACCGCACCGACGACCCGGACGAACCGTTGTACGTCTACGCCGACCCGGCCGGTCACCCGTTCTGCATCTTCGTCGCCTGACAGACGGGTCGGTCAGCGCACCTCGCCGACCGTGGCGACGGAGCGACCTCGGTCGCGTAGGTCACCCGGCGCAGCACCACCTCCGCCGGACCTGGCCGACCGGCGCGGTCCAGCCAGGCGCACCACCCCACCGACGCCAGCCAGATGAGGATCGCGACCGCTGCCGCACCCGCCGACCCGATCCGCCCGCCGAGGCCGAGCCCCCAGGCCGCCATCAGGGGCGCCATGACGACCGACTGCCAGAGGTATGCCGACAGCGAGCGCCGACCCACCGCCGCCAGCGCCCCGGCCACCTGCCCCGGTGCGCCCCTGCCTGAGGACTCGGGCTCGGCCACCCCGGACCGGGACTGCAGGCGCGCGGCGACCAGACCGAAGACCGCGGCATACCCGAGGCCCCCGGCGAACCCAGTGAGCATCTGCACGCCGATGAACATGAAGCTGAGCTCCGGCGTCAGCCAGACGCCGGTGTGCACGAGCATGAGCGGCACACCGCCGAGCCAGCCGACGGGCAGACCGACCAGAGCGGTGCGGCGCAACCGGGGCAGGTGCTCGTTGGGCCGGTCCAGCACGCCCTCCCGCGCCCACAGCCACCCGGTGAGGATCGCGGCCGGCACGCTGAGCGAGAAGACGCTGAACCCGAGGATGAAGGCGTACTCGCCCAGGCGCGACAGGATCGACGCGGCGTAGGACGAGATGCCGTTCGCGTCCGTCGTCGCCGGCATCCACATCGCCGTGTCCCACGACTCCTGCGGCACCGACAGCAGCGCCACGCCTGAGGCCACCGAGAGCGCGGCGAAGACCGCGAGCAGGCCGACCAGCAGGCCACGGACGATCCTGATGGCGCGGGTGCTGCGCCAGAAGAGCAGCGGCACCAGCACCAGCCCGAGGATCCCGTATGGCCCGAGCACGTCGCCGTACCAGAGCAGCGCCGCGTGCAGCACTCCGATGACGACGAGCGCGACGTGCCTGCGCCGTAGCATGGCCCGGAATCCGGCGACCGGGGTGCCGCGGGCCTCCTGGGCGCGGGCGAACTGCACCATCCCGTAGCCGAAGAGCAGCGCGAACATCGGCAGCGCCCGCGCGTCGACGAGCACGATCATCAGCGTCTGCACCACCCGGTCCACCCCCGTCGCGCCGGTCGGGTGGCCGACCGATACACCGTGCGGGGCGCCGTAGAGGAACCACGGGATGTTGGCCAGCACGATGAGCAGCAGCATGAAGCCGCGCGCCAGGTCCGGGGCCAGGGCCCGCCGCGACCCCTGCCGGGCGGTGTTCGCCACCCCCACCGTGTCGGTCCTATCCGTCATGCACGACATCTTGGCAGTGGCGGCGCTGCGCAACCACTGCGTCTAGGAGCTCCCCATGGCGGAGAAGGAACCCGTGGGGACCTTTGGGCTGAACACCACGTCGGGTACCCGACCACCGGCGGTCAGGGATGCATTCAGCAGACCCATTCATGGCACAGTCTCTTGGATCGAATCTCCATCGCCACGACCATGGACCCGATCTTCAGCGGAATTCACCAATCGAATCCCACCAGACCTGATGGTCAAGCCCAGTGGAGTGGTGTAGCGCTGTGATCCCTCGTTTGGGTTCAGGTGGTGAGGGCGGGTAGGTGATCAGCTCCGATCTCGGGTTCGGTGTCG
>NZ_MKKF01000037.1:0-3497 GCF_001942435.1 Serinicoccus sp. CNJ-927
GAGACCCTGCCCAGCATCAAGGCCGAACAAGAATCCCTAGACTGAGACCGTCCACTCTTCGACCGCCGAAACCGTCCAGTTTTCGAGCGCCGTCAACAGGGCCGGTGCCCAAGAACGAGCCTGTTGATCCCCGCGTCCGTCTGGCCATCACGCAGTGGCCCTCTGATGCACCGCGAGGAGCGGTGACGACCTTCTGTGTCGAGCACGGCATCTCGCGCAAGACGTTCTACGAGATCCGGCGACGCGCCCTGGACGAGGGGCCGGCGGCGGCGCTGGAACCGCGGTCCCGGCAGCCCCGGAGGAGCCCGTCGAGGATCAGCGATCAGGCCAAGGAGCAGGCGATCGGGGTGCGTGCGGCGCTGGAACGTTCCGGGCTGGACCACGGGCCGATCAGCGTGCACGACAAGATGCACGCGATGGGCCTGACCCCGGTGCCCTCCACCGCCTCGCTGGCGCGGATCTTCCGCCAGGCCGGGGTGGCCAGGCACGAGCCGAGGAAGAAGCCCCGCTCGGCATGGAGACGGTTCGTCTACCCCGAGCCGAACGCGTGCTGGCAGCTGGACGGCACCGAGTACGTCCTGACCCGCGGCCGCAAGTGCGTGATCCTGCAGCTGATCGATGACCACTCCCGCTTCGCGGTGGCCTCGCACGTGGCCTGGGGCGAGACCTCCCAGGCCGCGATCACCGTCTTCGACAGGGCCGTGAGTGCCCACGGGGTGCCCCAACGGCTTCTGTCGGACAACGGCTCGGCGCTGAATCCTTCCCGGCGCGGCTACATCGGCCAGCTCGTGGAGCACGCCCAGTGCGTTGGGTGTCGAGCCGATCACCGGCAAACCTGGCAGGCCGACCACCCAGGGCAAGAACGAACGGTTTCACCAGACCCTGTTCCGCTACCTGGACAAGCAGCCACTGGCCGAGACCTTGGAGGAGCTGCAGGCCCAGGTCGATGCCTTCGACCACGTCTACAACACCGAACGAGGTCACCAGGGGCTGCCCGGGCGCGTCACCCCGCTGACCGCCTGGGAAGCGACCCCCAAGGCTCAAGCCCCGCGTCCAAGGCCCCTACGGCCGCTCTTCGAGCGGCCCGACCGGACCTACGAGCCCGCACGACGCACGCCCTTGCCCAGGGACCTGCCCGCTGGCACCACCGCCCGGGAACTCAGCTCCAACGGCACCTTCAGCCTCGACGGTGTCACCTACATGGTCGAGGCCCAGCACGCGTTCGTACAGGTCTTGATCACCACCGACGAGCACCGGCTCATCGTGACCGACCTCCACGGCGAGGTCCTGGCCGAGCGCACCCGACCAGAACGAGGCACCAGGTACGTCGGCAACGGTCGACCACGAGGCCCACGCCCCCAGAGCGACTGACTGTCACCAATGTCCTGAGACACCAAACGTCACCGAAGTCCTGATGCAGAACCGTCACCGATGTCCCGACACATCACAAACTGCCGCCAGATCTGCGTTGCGCTTGTTCGAACATGTGTGCTAATCTCGCGTCAGGTGGAGGGAGGGACGATGACACGACGTCGGGGCTGTGACGTGGCAGGTGGTGGGCTGCCGGAGCGCGCGAGCGTGCTCGAGCTGCAGCTGCGCCGTCTGATCCCGTCCGTTCCCCCGGTGCGGTCCTTTCCCAGACCGGGGTGCCGCGTGCTGGTCGAGGTGGCAGGTGTGTCCGGTGCCCCGACGGATTCGCGATCGGACAGCCACGCATCCCCTGGCAGCGGTGTGGCTCGCGTCGCGGACGACGCGCGCCCGGGAGGTGGGAAGGAGACCGTCCCCCCGGGGTCCGGTCTCAGCACCGAGCAGGTGGTCGGCGAGGCGGGCGGCGTTGCTGAGGCGTCGAGTGCGGTCGCGAGGGTGCGTGAGGTCGCGGCGCGTCGTGCGGCGATGGAGGCCGAGCTGCTGGACGCGGCCTGGGACCTGGCCGCGCAGGTGGGTCGAGAGCTGTTGGCGGACAAGGGGTTCAGCGACGTCGAGGAGCTCACTGCGGGCCAGCGGCGCCGGTGGCGGGCCGAGACCAAGCGTCTGGCGTGCGGCCGAGCTGCAGGTCGCGCTCGGCGCCGGGGTGAAGGAAGCCCGCCAGCTCGTGGGCACGGCGTGTGCGCCGGCACCGGTCCGGGCCGCGGTGCACCACGCCCTGCGCTCCGGGCTGGCGTCGTGGGGTCACGTGCGCGGATTCTGGGACCGGTGCGCCAACCTGCCCGCCGAGTCCGCCGCGCTGGTCGCCGAGTCGCTGTTCGGGTCCGACCCCGCGGGCGTGGTGCCCGAGCGTCTCGGCCCGGACGGGGTGAACCGCCCCGGGTTTGGTGGAGGGTCTTGATCTCTACGGGAGAGTGGAGTCATGCCTGCACCGAGGAAGTACAGCGACGAGTTGCGTGAGCGTGCGATCCGCGCGGTGAACGAGACGATCCGGGAGAGTCCGGGGTTGCCGGTCAAGCGCGCCTGCAACCAGGTGGGTGAGCAGCTGGGCATCCCGGGTGCCACGTTGCGGAACTGGTTTCGTGGCCCGGCACCGGCAGCGGGGTCCTCGGCGACGGCGACCGATCCGCACGAGCGGCTCGTGCAGCTGGAGAAGGAGAACCGGGAGCTGCGCCGGGCGAACGCGATCCTGCGGTCGGCGTCGGCTTTTTTCGCGGCGGAGCTCGACCGCCCATCGAGTCGTTGATCTCCTACATCGACGAGCACAAGGACCAGTTCGGGGTCGAGCCGATCTGCACCGTCCTCACCGAGGCCGGCGCGAAGATCGCCCCGAGCACGTACTACGCGGCCAAGACGCGTCCGCCGTCGAGCCGGGCGCTGGCCGACGCGGCCCTGGATGAGCGGATCAGGGCGACCGACGAGGCCAACTACGAGGTCTTCGGGGTGATGAAGATGTGGAAGGTGCTGAACCGGCAACACGTCCTGGACGAGCACGGCGAGCCGACCGGTGTGCGCTACCCGCCAGTGGCGCGGTGCACGGTGGCCCGGCGGATGAAGGCCTTGGGCCTGGTCGGCGCGGTCGCCGGCGACCACAAGCAGCCCCGGACCACGGTGTCGGCCAAGGACGGCCACCCGGCCGACCAGCTGAACCGGGACTTCACCGCCGCGGCGCCGGATGACCGGTGGGTCGCCGACATCACCTACGTCCCGACCTGGGCCGGGTTCGTCTACGTCGCGTTCGTGATGGACCTGTACTCCCGACGCATCGTCGGGTGGAGGGTCACCGCCTCGCTGCACACCGACCTGGCCCTGGACGCCCTGGAACAGGCGATCTGGCAGCGCCACCGCCAGGGGCGCGACCTGACCGGCCTGGTCCACCACGCCGACCGCGGAGTCCAGTACCGAGCGATCCGGTACACCGAACGCCTCGAAGAGCTCGGCATCGTCGCCTCGGTGGGGTCCAAGGGCGACTCCTACGACTGCGAGGATCGTGTCTGCGCCACCGCCTGGGGTCTGACCCTTGTTATGACCGGCCCCGCTGGGTGCCCTTGCGTTGACGTGTCGGCTCTGGG
>NZ_MKKF01000038.1:0-1629 GCF_001942435.1 Serinicoccus sp. CNJ-927
TTTTGGGGTGACGGTAGGGGCAGAAGAAGCACCGGCTAACTACGTGCCAGCAGCCGCGGTAATACGTAGGGTGCGAGCGTTGTCCGGAATTATTGGGCGTAAAGAGCTTGTAGGCGGTTTGTCGCGTCTGCTGTGAAAGCCCGGGGCTTAACTCCGGGTCTGCAGTGGGTACGGGCAGGCTAGAGTGTGGTAGGGGAGACTGGAATTCCTGGTGTAGCGGTGGAATGCGCAGATATCAGGAGGAACACCGATGGCGAAGGCAGGTCTCTGGGCCATGACTGACGCTGAGAAGCGAAAGCGTGGGGAGCGAACAGGATTAGATACCCTGGTAGTCCACGCCGTAAACGTTGGGCGCTAGGTGTGGGTCCCATTCCACGGGGTCCGTGCCGCAGCTAACGCATTAAGCGCCCCGCCTGGGGAGTACGGCCGCAAGGCTAAAACTCAAAGGAATTGACGGGGGCCCGCACAAGCGGCGGAGCATGCGGATTAATTCGATGCAACGCGAAGAACCTTACCAAGGCTTGACATACACCGGACGATCGCAGAGATGTGGTTTCCCTTTGTGGCTGGTGTACAGGTGGTGCATGGTTGTCGTCAGCTCGTGTCGTGAGATGTTGGGTTAAGTCCCGCAACGAGCGCAACCCTCGTTCCATGTTGCCAGCAACACCTTTGGGTGGTTGGGGACTCATGGGAGACTGCCGGGGTCAACTCGGAGGAAGGTGGGGATGACGTCAAATCATCATGCCCCTTACGTCTTGGGCTTCACGCATGCTACAATGGCCGGTACAAAGGGCTGCGATCCCGTGAGGGGGAGCGAATCCCAGAAAGCCGGTCTCAGTTCGGATTGGGGTCTGCAACTCGACCCCATGAAGTCGGAGTCGCTAGTAATCGCAGATCAGCAACGCTGCGGTGAATACGTTCCCGGGCCTTGTACACACCGCCCGTCAAGTCACGAAAGTCGGTAACACCCGAAGCCGGTGGCCTAACCCCCTTGTGGGGAGGGAGCTGTCGAAGGTGGGACTGGTGATTGGGACTAAGTCGTAACAAGGTAGCCGTACCGGAAGGTGCGGCTGGATCACCTCCTTTCTAAGGAGCATCGTTCACACCCGCCGGCGCGTTGGTGGTGGTGGGTGTGGGTGGCCTCGTGGTGCACCCGAGTGTGGTGCCCGGGGTTGCTCGTGGGTGGAACATCAAGGAACTGTCGCTGCACTGTTGGTGCTGCTGTGTCTGGTCGAGTACGACCACGCACCCTTGTTTGGCCGGGTCCCTGCTGTGGTGGGGGTCTGGGTGGGGTGTGGTGGTGGGGAAAGGTCGGTGCGGTGGTGTCGGGGTGTGGTGCAAGCACGCTGTTGGGTCCTGAAGGATCGGACCCCGGTGGCCCCCTGTGGTTGCTGTCGCTCACTTTCGGTGGGTGGTGGTGTGGGGGGTTGGGGTTGGGTTTTTCGGTGGCTGGGGCCCTGGTGCCGTGGGTCATACCCGTTCATGGTCATCACGTTGCGCGTGGTGGGTGTGGGTGTGTGGTGATCGTGTCGGTGTGGGTGGCTGGTTGTTGGTTGAGAACTGTACAGTGGACGCGAGCATCTGTATCTTTGTTGCTTTTTGTTAAGTTTTTAAGAGCGCACGGTGGAT
>NZ_MKKF01000038.1:2059-3289 GCF_001942435.1 Serinicoccus sp. CNJ-927
GAAATCGTGTGGTGTAGGTGAAGGGTCTGGAAAGGCCTGGCGTAGACGGTGAGACCCCGGTAGCCGAAACACCCTCGACTGCGTGCATGACCACCCGAGTAGTACGGGGCCCGAGAAATCCCGTACGAATCTGGCAGGACCACCTGCTAAGCCTAAATATTACCTCGTGACCGATAGCGGACAAGTACCGTGAGGGAAAGGTGAAAAGTACCCCGGGAGGGGAGTGAAATAGTTCCTGAAACCGTGCGCTTACAATCCGTCGGGGCCTGCACTTTGTGTGTGGGTGACGGCGTGCCTTTTGAAGAATGAGCCTGCGAGTTAGTGCTCAGTGGCGAGGTTAACCCGTGTGGGGCAGCCGTAGCGAAAGCGAGTCCGAACAGGGCGTTTTGAGTCGCTGGGTCTAGACCCGAAGCGGAGTGATCTACCCATGGCCAGGGTGAAGCGCGGGTAAGACCGCGTGGAGGCCCGAACCCACTTAGGTTGAAAACTGAGGGGATGAGCTGTGGGTAGGGGTGAAAGGCCAATCAAACTCCGTGATAGCTGGTTCTCCCCGAAATGCATTTAGGTGCAGCGTCATGTGTTTCTTGCCGGAGGTAGAGCTACTGGATGGCTGATGGGCCTTACCGGGTTACTGACGTCAGCCAAACTCCGAATGCCGGTAAGTGAGAGCATGGCAGTGAGACTGCGGGGGATAAGCTTCGTAGTCGAGAGGGAAACAGCCCAGATCACCAGCTAAGGTCCCTAAGCGTGTGCTAAGTGGGAAAGGATGTGGAGTTGCGAAGACAACCAGGAGGTTGGCTTAGAAGCAGCCACCCTTGAAAGAGTGCGTAATAGCTCACTGGTCAAGTGATTCCGCGCCGACAATGTAGCGGGGCTCAAGCACACCACCGAAGCTGTGGCACCAACACTTTGCTCAGCGCCGCCCCTTTCGTGGGTGGTGTTCAGGCGTGTTGGTGGGTAGGGGAGCGTCGTGCCGGGAGTGAAGCATCCGAGTGATCGAGGTGTGGATCCGGCACGAGTGAGAATGCAGGCATGAGTAGCGAAAGAAGAGTGAGAAACTCTTCCGCCGAATCACCAAGGGTTCCAGGGTCAAGCTAATCTGCCCTGGGTAAGTCGGGACCTAAGGCGAGGCCGACAGGCGTAGTCGATGGACATCCGGTTGATATTCCGGAACCGGCGAAGAACCGCCCAGTACTGAATCCGGGGATGCTGAGCGCCTGAAGCCACCCA
>NZ_MKKF01000039.1:0-2968 GCF_001942435.1 Serinicoccus sp. CNJ-927
TCACCCCGAATGCCTCACCGCCCGGTTCCTGCTGCTCGAGCGGACCCGGTTCCTGGTCCTCGTTCTTCTCCGGTGAAGGTGGACTCACAGCCACCAGTGTCTCGGTCATGTCGACCCTCCTGCCCCAACCGGGGCGATAGGGCCACTTACACCGTTAGAGCGATAGACCCCCACGGGGTTGCCCTCTTCATTGGTTAGCTGGGTCATCTGGTCGGTGTCGATGCTGAAGACCGACTGCGGGCGCGTCGGGGAACAGGTTGCCCTCGAAGGCGGTAAGGGCCAGCGCTGGGTCGACCAGGCCGGGGAAGGAGGAGGTCATTCCCAGCTCGGGGTCTATCCGCAGGGTCGGTAGGAAGCCGCCGACCAGGCCGAGGCCGGGGTCTCGCCCGGTGACCTTAATGGCGCCCTCGCTGGCGTAGTTGTTGTCCTGTGGGAGGAAGGTGACCTCGTCGGAGTAGAGGACTTCTCCGTCGGGGTCGCGGACTGTCACGATGGGGGCGTAGCCGTTGCCGAGCAGGAAGATGGAGTCCCCGGCCACGGAGATCGGGTGGTTGACTGCGAACTCCTGTTGCTCCGGTTCCCGGCCGGGGACCTCGACGGTGGCCAACCCGTCGAACCTGCGGGGTTGGCCGAACTGGGCGCCTTCGGCCTGACTCTCGAAGGCTACGTCGAGTTTGTTGAGCTCCACGGTGAACGTGGGAATGTCCCCCTCACCGGCCAGCGGGCTGAAGTTGAGCGTGTCGAAGGTGCCGGCAGTGGCCGTCCACGACTGCCCCTCCTGGATGATGATCTCCCCGCGCCAGCCGAACAGGTTACCGCCGGCGAAGGCGACGATCACGCCCAGCAGGGCCATGTGGAAGAGCAGGTTACCGGTCTCCTTCAGGTCCCCCTTCTCTCCGGTGACCCAGAGATCGCCGTCCTCGGCGTCGCGCAGCCGGTAGCCCTTCGCCTTCAGCGCCTCCCGGGCTGCGGCCAGGGCCTCGCGGCCGTCGGTGGCGACGGTTCCGTCGGCGCGGGCGGGCAGTCGGGTCAGACGCTGTGGTGCCCGCGGCGGCTGGGCTCGGATCGAACGCCAGTGCTGTCGCATCCGCGGGATGATGCAACCGACCAGGCTGATCATCAGCAGCAGGTAGATCGAGGCAAACCATGGGGAGGAGAACACGTCGAAGAGGAAACCCGGTCCAGCCAGGGCGCGACGTCGGGGTTGTTCTCGAAGAAGGTGCGCACTTGGACCGGGTCTACGGAGCGCTGCGGGAATATTGAGCCGGGGAAGGCCGCGGCCGCCAGCAGCAGAAGCAGGTAGATGGCGGTGCGCATGCTGGTGAGTTGCCGCCAGGCCCAACGTGCCCAGCCGGCTGGTCCGAGGCGGGGGCCGCCCAAGGTGGTGCGGTCTTTGGGATAGGACGGCTCGATCCGTTCCGGCGTCTGCGTGCTGGCCATGTCAGATCGCCGTGGTGAAGTTGTTGGTCAGCCGGGTCTGGACCCACGCCATGGCCTCGGCCCAGATGCCGGCGATCATGAGCAGGCCGAGGAGGACGAGCAGCCCGCCGCCGACGCGCTGCACGAGCAGGTAGTGGTCGCGCAGCCAGCTCGAGGCGCGGCTGGCCCAGCCCAGCCCGGCGGCGGCGAGCACGAACGGCACCCCCAGTCCCAGGCTGTATGCGGTGCCCAGCACCAGGGCGCGGCCCACCTGGTCGTCCCCCGTGAGGATCGAGGTGCCGAGCGTCTGGATCGCGGCGAGCGCCGGTCCGGTGCAGGCGCTGAATCCCAGGCCAAAGGCGACCCCGAGCAGCGGAGCCCCGGCGATCCCGGCGGCCGGTCGCCATCGCACCGAAACTGATGCTGTCGGCTGCAGCAGCATGACCAGGCCGAGGCCGAGGACGACCGCGCCGGACAGGCGCAGCAGCAGCCCCTGGTGCTGCGCCAGGGCCATGCCCAGGGAGGAGATGACCACGCTCATCGCCATGAAGACGGCCGAGAAACCCATAACGAACAGCAGCGCCCCGACCGTCGGGCGCCACCGCCCCGGCGCGTGAGCGCCCGACATGGGCGACGCCATTCCCGAGAGGTAACCGACATAGCCGGGGACCAGCGGTAGCACACACGGCGAGGCGAACGAGACGAGACCTGCCAGCGCGGCGATCGCGGCGGCCAGCAGCAGCGGCCCGCTGAGAACGACCTCGCTCACCGGGCGGACTCACTCTTCAGCACGTCCTCGACCAGGCCGCGCAGCGTCGACGCCTCCACGGGTCCGCTGACCCGGGCGGCGAGGCGCCCCTGTCCGTCGAGGACCATCGTGGTCGGCGTCGCGACGGCCAGCCCCTGCAGCTGGGCGCGGGTGCGCCCGCCGTCGTCCTGGAGCGAGGGGTAGGACACGTCGTACTTCTGCTGGAAGGCCAGGGCGCTGGGTACCGAGTCACGGCTGTTGACCCCGATGAACTGCACCGGCTCACCCGCCTCGGCGAACTCGGTGGCCACCTCCTCCAGGTCCGGCGCCTCCTCCACGCACGGCCCGCACCACGACCCCCACACGTTGACCACCACGACCTCGCCCAGGTGGTCCTGCGAGGACCACGCCTCGTCTTCCAGGGTCGTCCCCTCCAGGGTGATGACGGTCTCGCGCTCCTCCGGCGCCAGCACCTGGATGGTGCCGTCACCGGCGACGTATCCCTTCTGGTCGCCCTGACGCATCTGGTCGTTGATCGTCGAGCCCTCGCCACCGCAGCCGGCCAGGACCACTGCTACGGCCGCGAGCAGGGCCAGGAGGTGCCCGCGGGTCACCGGAGCAGCCCGTCGAAGTCGCCGTGTGCCCCGTTTGCGAGCATGCCTCGCGAGCGCACGACCGAGATCGTCTGTCGGCGAGGCCGTCGGTCAAGTCCGGTGGAGTGGTGTACGAGTGTGATCCCTCGTTGAGGGGTTAGGTGGTCAGGGCGGGGACGAGGGTGGTGGCCACCTCCTGGGTCGGCTC
>NZ_MKKF01000040.1:0-1512 GCF_001942435.1 Serinicoccus sp. CNJ-927
ACCACCCAGAGCCGACACGTCAACGCAAGGGCACCCAGCGGGGCCGGTCATAACAAGGGTCAGACCCCAGGCGGTGGCGCAGACACGATCCTCGCAGTCATACGAGTCGCCCTTGGACCCGACCGAGGCGACGGCCTCGGCCTCGGCGAGGCGCTCGGTGTAGCGAATCGCTCGATACTGCACGCCGCGGTCGCTGTGATGGACCAGCCCAGTGACGTCCTGGCCAGCGCGTTGACGGGCCCACAGCCCCATGTCGAGGGCATCGAGAGCGAGGTCGGTGCGCAGACTGGTCGAGACCTGCCAACCCACGATCATCCGGCTGAACACGTCGAGGACGAACGCGACGTAGGTCCACCCGGCATGAGTGCGAACGTAGGTCAGATCGGCCACCCAGAGCTGGTTCGGCGCGGTGGCGACGAACTTTCGAGCCACCAGGTCCTCCGGTCGCTCGGTCTCAGCCCCGTCACCCATCGTGGTCCTTCGAGTCTTCTCCCGCGGGATTCCACGCAGCCCCTCGGCCTTCATCAGCCGCTCCACCGTGCAGCGGGCGACCGTGACGCCCTCGCGATTGAGTTCGGCGTGGATCTTCCGTGCGCCGTAGACACCCAGGTTGGCCTTGTGAGCGGTCCGGATGTCCTCGGTCAGTT
Source organism: Serinicoccus sp. CNJ-927 (assembly GCF_001942435.1). Taxonomy (NCBI): domain Bacteria; kingdom Bacillati; phylum Actinomycetota; class Actinomycetes; order Micrococcales; family Ornithinimicrobiaceae; genus Serinicoccus; species Serinicoccus sp. CNJ-927. The sequence continues at coordinate 648 of NZ_MKKF01000040.1, forward strand.
CGGCGTCCCGCACGCTGCGCGCCGAGGCAGGCCTGGTCTTGGCGGCGTAGTAGGTGCTCGGGGCGACCTGCATGCCGGCGTCCCTCAGGACGGTGCAGATCGGCTCAACCCCGAACCGGTCGCGGTGCTGGTCGATGTAGTCGACCAGCACCGCGGTGGGCACCTCTACCTGATCTTGCGGTCGAGCTCCGCAGCCGCGAAAAAAGCTGCGGACGTCTTCAGGATCTCGTTGGCTCGACGCAGCTCGCGCACCTCACGCTCCAGCTCGGCCAGCCGCTGGGCGTCATCGGTCGTCGTGCCGGCCCGGACACCGCCGTCGATCTCGGCCTGCCGGACCCAGTTCCGCAGCGCCTCGGGGTGCACCCCCAGCTGGTCGGCGACACGCTTGAACGCCCCACGCGCACTATCAGGGTCCTTCCGGGCGTCTATCGCCATCCTCGTCGCCCGCTGCTGGAGCTCGACGCTGTACTTCCTCGGTGCTGACATGTGCTCATCATCCTTCCCAGGATTCAGAGCCTCCACCAGACCCGGGGCGATTCAACCCCGACCGCCCGGGCAAATTCGTGCTGAGTCAACCCTGCCCGTTCTCGCAGCAACCGCAAATGCTCCGGACTCAGGGGGGCGCGAGCTGGAGACATCGACTTAGCCTAGCCGCGTCGTGCGCCGGTCCTGCGGCACATCATTATGAACAGGGCTACCTCGCCAAACCGGTGGGACCTGCACCATCAACCGGTCCACATCGGATGGGTCCACTCGGATGAGGCGGAGTGGAGTCCTGCAGAGTGGTGTACGAGCACCGGGGTGAGCGTGTCCTGCTGAGGTAGGCGCGGCCACCGGTGTGATCCTTCGAGTGATCTCTCACAAC
>NZ_MKKF01000041.1:0-1447 GCF_001942435.1 Serinicoccus sp. CNJ-927
CCGGTGCCCGGTGGGCCGAGGAGGACGACGTTGCGGTGCTCGGCCAGGTAGGCCCCGGACGCCAACGCCTGGACGGGGGTGCGGGCGCCGGGTTGGTGGTCGAAGTCGAAGTCGTCCAGGGTCTTGACCGCACCGAACCCGGCCGCGCGGATCCGTAGCCGGGCACCGGAGGCGTTGCGGGCGGCGACCTCGCGTTCCAGGACTGCGGCCAGGTAATCCTCGTGGGTCCACCCGGTGTCCCGGGCGTGGTCGGCCAGGCGGGCGGCGGCCTCGGTGATCCGGGGCGCTTTCAGCGCGGCGGCCAGGTGGGTGATCTGCTTGAGCGACTCGGTCCCGGCGGAGGTCGGCTTGCGGCTCATCGCGACTCCAGCTCGCCGGCGTCGATCCCGAACGCCTTGTCGTAGTCGGCCAGGTCCCGGACCAACTCCTCGGCCTCGGGACGAGTCCTGGGGTGCTGGTAGGCGTGCCGCAACGCCGCGGCGGCGGTGACGTGGGCGGGGTCGGTGACGGTCATGCCCCGGGCCCAGCGGCGCGGGTGCTCGGCCACCAGCTGGCCACCGTGCCGGACGCGGACGACGTCGAGGTCGGCGGCCACGTCGACCCGGGCGCCGATCGCGCGCGGGTGCACGGAGTAGTCATTGGTGTCGACGCGCACGTAGTAGTCCCGGCCCAGGCGCACGTGGTTGCGCCACCCCAGGTGCAGCAACGCCGGCGGCAACGGCAGCATCGCCTCGGTGTCCGCCGCGAGCAGGTCCACCGGGCGGGCCTTGGTCGTGCGCACCACCCGCGCGTTCGCGGAGACCAGCCAGTCGGTGAACTGGGCGTTGAAGTCGGCCGGGGAGGCGAAGTGGCGCCCGGGCATGAAAGAGGTCTCGAAGAAGCGGTTGCGGCGTTCCACGATGCCCTTGGACTCCGGATCCCGCGGCGGCAGCAGCACCACCCTCGTGGCCAGCGTCCCAGCGAACACCGCGACCGGTTCGGTCAGCTTGCCCCGCCCGATGCCGGGCTCGTTGTCCCAGATCAACCGGCGCGGCACCCGACCCAGCCCACTGAGCAGGTCCCACGTGCCCAGCAGCAGGTCCGGTGTCTTGCGGGTCGGCAGCATCCGGCCCACCGTGAACCTCGAGTACCCGCACGTCATGACCAGCACCGGCAACAGGGCCCGTGAGCCGTCCTCGAGCAGGATCTTGCGTGGAGGGAACCACAGGTCGCACTGCGCCACGTCCCCGGCCGTCCAGGTGAGCCGGTCGGCCGGGTCGATCAGGCGGTGATCGACCCGGACCCGGTTCACGTTGTCGCGGAACCAGCGGATCGAGCCGGTCCACCCCACCCGTTCGGCCAGCACCGTCGCCGGCATGTCCGGCGTCTCCTCCAAGAGCAACCGCACCCGCGCCTCGTACGGCGTGAACGACGTCGGACCCGCTCTTCTCTCGTACTTCGGTGGCCC
>NZ_MKKF01000042.1:0-1360 GCF_001942435.1 Serinicoccus sp. CNJ-927
GTGTGATCCTTCGAGTGATCTCTCACAACCGACTCGAGAAGGAAGCACCACGATGGCCGCTGGCCCCATTATCGACCCTGAGCAGTTCCTCCACGAGCAGCTGGCTCAGGCCAGTCCGGACCTGATGCGCGAGCTGTTGGGCACGTTCATCAACAGCTTGCTCTCGGCGCAGGCCGATGCCGTGTGCGGCGCCGATTTCGGCGCCCGCAGCACCGAGCGCACGAACCGGCGTAACGGGTACCGGCACCGGGACCTGGACACCCGGGTCGGCACCCTGGACGTGGCGATCCCGAAGCTGCGCGAAGGATCGTTCTTCCCTGACTGGCTGCTGCAGCGGCGCCGCCGCGCCGAGGCGGCGCTGACCACGGTCGTCGCGACCTGCTACCTGCTCGGCGTGTCCACCCGGCGGATGGACAAGCTGGTCACCGCCCTGGGCATCACCGGCCTGTCCAAGTCCCAGGTCTCCACGATGGCCACCGAGCTCGACGAGCATGTGGAGTCCTTCCGCACCCGTCCCCTGGACGGTGGCCCGTACACGTTCGTGGCTGCCGACGCCCTGGTGTTGAAGGTCCGTGAGGGCGGCCGCGTGGTCAAGGTGTCCGCCCTGGTCGCGACCGGCATCAACACCGAGGGGTACCGGGAGATCCTCGGCATCCAGGTCGCCACCAGCGAGAGCGCCGCAGCCTGGCTGGGCTTCTTCCGCGACCTCGTCGCCCGCGGCCTGACCGCAGCCGGCCCGGTGGGTCTGGTGACCTCGGATGCGCACGCGGGCCTCGTCGAGGCCATCGGGGCCACGTTGTCCGGGACGGCGTGGCAGCGGTGCCGCACCCACTACGCCGCCAACCTGATGTCCGCGACCCCTAAGTCGTCCTGGCCGTGGGTCAAGGCGCTGCTGCACTCGGTGTACGACCAGCCCGACGCCGCCAGCGTGCATGCCCAGTTCGACCGGGTCCTGGACGCCCTCACCGGCAAGCTGCCCGCTGTCGCGGGCCACCTGGAAGCCGCCCAGGCGGACATCCTGGCGTTCACCGCCTTCCCCAAAGAGGTGTGGCGCCAGATCTGGTCGAACAACCCGAACGAACGGCTCAACAGGGAAATCCGCCGCCGTACCGACGTCGTCGGTATCTTCCCCAACCGCGAGTCCATCATCCGCCTCGTCGGAGCCGTCCTGGCCGAACAGCACGACGCCTGGGCCGAGCAACGCCGCTACATCGGCCTGGACGTCCTCACCCGCTGCCGGACCGCGCTGACCACCCCGACCGAGCCGACCCAGGAGGTGGCCACCACCCTCGTCCCCGCCCTGACCACCTAACCCCTCAACGAGGGATCACACTCGTACACCACTCCACCGGACTTGACC
>NZ_MKKF01000043.1:0-1272 GCF_001942435.1 Serinicoccus sp. CNJ-927
CCTTGGGGTCCAGCGATCTGGTGACCAGGTACAGCGTCTTCATCGCTGAGGCCTCGTTCGGGAAGTGCCCGCGGGCCCGAACGGCGCGCCGGTAGCGGGCGTTGAGCGACTCGATCGCGTTGGTCGAGCAGATGACCTTGCGGATCTCCACGTCGTAGTCCAGGAACGGGATGAACTCGCCCCAGGCGCCCTCCCACAGTGTCTTGATCGCGGGGTAGGGCTTGCCCCACTTCTCGGCGAAGTCCTCATACCGGTCCCGCGCCGCCGCGGCGGTCGGGGCGGTGTAGATCGGTTTCATGTCGCGGCTGATCTGGTCCCAGTACTTCCTGCTCGCGTAGCGGAAGGTGTTGCGGATCAGGTGGATGATGCAGGTCTGCACGATCGCCTCGGGGAAGACCGCGTTCACGCTGTCCGGCAGCCCTTTCAGGCCGTCGCACACGACGAAGAAGACGTCCTTGACACCGCGGTTGCGCAGCTCGGTCAGCACCGCCAGCCAGTACTTAGCCGACTCTCCGTCGCCGTCACCGGCCCACATGCCCAGGATGTCCTTGTGCCCGTCGAGGTCGACCCCGATCGCGGCGTAGAACGGGCGGTTGCGGACCTGGCCATCGCGGACCTTGACCACGATCGCGTCGATGAAGATCGCGGCGTAGACCCGCTCCAACGGGCGCGCCCACCAGGCGGTCATCTCCTCGATCACCCGGTCGGTGATCCGCGAGATCGTGTCCTTGGACACCGAGGCGCCGTAGACCTCGGACAGGTGGGCGGAGATCTCTCCGGTGGTCAGGCCCTTGGCGTACAGCGACAGGACCAGCTCGTCCAGGTCGGACAGGCGCCGTTGACGCTTCTTGACCAGCTGCGGTTCAAAGGAGCCGTCCCGGTCCCGCGGGACGGTCACCTCCACCGGGCCGCAGTTGTCGGTCAGCACGGTCTTGGTCCGGGTGCCGTTGCGGGAGTTGCCGCGGTTGCGGCCCTCCGGGGCGTGCTTGTCATACCCGAGGTGCTCGGACAGCTCCTCATCCAGCGCCGTCTCAATGACGGTCCTGGTCAACGCCTTCAGCAACCCGTCGGGGCCGGTCAGCGCAACGCCGGCCTCCTTGGCCTGGCGGACCATCTGCTGGATGACAGCCATCTCCGCTGCCGTCAGCTCCCGGTCCGGTCCGGCATCCGGGATCACCCCGAATGCCTCACCGCCCGGTTCCTGCTGCTCGAGCGGACCCGGTTCCTGGTCCTCGTTCTTCTCCGGTGAAGGTGGACTCACAGCCACCAGTG
>NZ_MKKF01000044.1:0-225927 GCF_001942435.1 Serinicoccus sp. CNJ-927
CGCCAAGATGTGCGGCGCGTGCCCGATTCCCGCCGGGTCCGGCAAGACCAACAACAGACACCGCCTCTACAGGGGCGGGAACCGCCAGGCCAACGCCGCTCTCTACCGAGTCATCATCGTCCGCATGCGATGGCACCAACCAACCATCGACTACGTGGCCCGTCGCACCGCCGAAGGCCTGTCCAAACGAGAGATCATCCGCTGCCTCAAGCGCTACCTCGCACGCGAACTCTTCCGCCTCCTCCCAGCACCCGATACCACCGCCCACCCCCGAGACGAGGAACTCGAGATGGTCGCCTGATCGACTTGACGATCTATAGGAGCATCAACGCGATGGCCGAGGCGCTCAACTCGCTGTTCAAGGCCGAGTGCATCCGCAACCCCGTCATGCGACCGAAGGGCGGCTGGAAGTCGGTCGTCGACGTCGAGGTCGCGGTCGCCGAGTACGTCGACTGATTCAACCACCGACGACTTCACGGCGAGATCGGACTCGTCCCACCCGTCGAGTTCGAGACCAACCACTGGGCAACCCTGCCCAGTGAGCACTACCGTACAAACCCGGTCCTCACCGAGGTCGGATCCAACTAACCGAGCCTCCACGAAACCCGGGGCGATTCATTCCTGACCTTTCCGACAACTATGGAGGGCCCGTCCAAAGCCTCGGCGTCGGCGAGGAACTCTGTCCTGAGCGTCCCCGCCACCTTCCAGTCACTGTCGCCGTCATAGTCATCGCCTACGACCACAAGCGGGACAGTGATGTTCTTGCTCAAGGACCTGAAGGCGTCAAGTTGGCCACGGGACGGCATGTCGCTCTCGGTGTCGAGGCCTAGAGCTTCGGCAAACGGGGCGAGACGGTCAAGGGTTTCCAGGGCGTCTGCCAGACCCCCCTGTGACTGTAGTGCCTTCACCGTGTCAGGGATGTAGACGTCGCACTCCCATTGGACGAACGACCCGACGACGGCTCGTTCCAGGTCTGAGGCGATGTCAGGTCCGGCGACGTGTATCCAGTCAAGCTCGTCCGCTCGCTGCGTTGCGGCATCGATCAGGCGCTGGAGGCGCGCGACGTCATGGTTTGGGCACCTGGTCGTGCTACGCGATGGGGACTTGGCCTATCTGCACGTCCACCCCCACGGCGACGCACCTGCCGCCGGGCAGACGTCGGGACCGGACATCGTGTTCGAGGCCATCGCCCCCACGCCTGGCCGCTACCTGCTGTTCCTGGACTTCCAGGTCGACGGGCAGGTGCACACCGCGCCGCTGGTGATCGATACCGGCGGCGCGAGCAGCGGCGGCAGTGATGGCGGCTCGACGAGCACCGGCGACGGGCAGGGCAAGCACGAGGAAGGAGAGGACCATGAGCACTGACCAATCCACCGGCACCAACCTGGCCGGCGTCGAACTGCAGATCGGCGGCATGACCTGCGCGTCGTGCGCGAACCGGATCGAGAAGAAGCTGAACAAGCTCGACGGCATCACCGCGAGCGTGAACTACGCCACCGAGAAGGCCAGCGTCACCGCCCCGGCAGGCTATGACGCGCAGCTGCTGATCGCGGAAGTCGAGAAGACCGGCTACACCGCCGAGCTCCCCACCCCCAAGGGCGCCGCCGCGCCCGGCGATGAAAACGAGGGTGAGTCCCGTGAGGACGCCGAGCTGCGCACCCTGCGCCAGCGACTCATCGGCTCAGCCGTGCTCGCGATCCCGGTGATCGCGATGGCGATGATCCCGGCACTGCAGTTCGACTATTGGGGCTTCGCCTCCCTGGCCCTGGCCGCACCCGTGGTGATCTGGGCCGGGTGGCCGTTCCACAAGGCCGCCTGGATGAACCTCAAGCACGGCGCCGCGACGATGGACACGCTCATCTCCGTGGGCACGAGCGCGGCGATGATCTGGTCGATCATTGCGCTGTTCTTCGGCACCGCCGGCGACCGCGGCGTGGTCCACCCGTTCGAGCTCACCATCTCCCGCTCCGACGGCCTCGGCCACATCTACCTGGAGGTCGCCGCGGGAGTGGTCACCTTCATCCTGCTGGGCCGCTACTTCGAGAAGCGCTCCAAGCGCCGCGCCGGAGCAGCCCTACGCGCGCTGCTCGAACTCGGCGCGAAGGAGGTCTCCGTCCTCCGCGACGGGAAGGAGGAGCGGATCTCCATCGAGGATCTGAGCGTCGGGGACCACTTCGTCGTCCGACCGGGTGAGAAGATCGCCACCGACGGCACCATCACCTTCGGCAGCTCCGCGATCGACGCGTCCATGCTCACTGGCGAGTCCGTGCCGGTCGAGGTCGGTGAAGGCGACAACGTCACCGGCGCGACCGTAAACGCCGGCGGACGCCTCGTCGTCCGCGCCACCCGCGTCGGGTCCGACACCCAGTTTGCGCAGATGGCCAAGCTCGTAGAGGACGCCCAGTCCGGCAAGGCCGAGATCCAACGCCTGGCCGACCGGGTGTCCGGGGTGTTCGTGCCCATTGCGATCGCGATCGCCGTCGCCTCCCTCGGCGCCTGGATCGGGGCCGGCTTCCCGGTATCCGCCGGGTTCACCGCCGCCGTGGCGGTGCTGATCATCGCGTGCCCCTGCGCGCTCGGACTCGCGACGCCGACCGCGCTGCTGGTCGGCACCGGCCGCGGCGCGCAGATGGGCGTGCTCATCAAGGGTCCCGAGGTGCTGGAGTCCACCAAGCGGGTGGACACGATCGTGCTGGACAAGACCGGCACCGTCACCACCGGCAAGATGATGCTGACCGACGTGATCACCGCCGCCGGTACCGATCGGGCCGAGCTGCTGCGCCTGGCGGGCGGGTTGGAGGACTACTCCGAGCACCCCATCGCCCAGGCCATCGCCGCCGCCGCTACCGCCGAGGTCGGAGATCTGCCCGCCCCGGAGTCGTTCGAGAACATCGAGGGCCAGGGGGTGCAGGGCGTCGTCGACGGCCGCGCCGTGCTCGCCTGTCGGGAGTCGCTGCTGGCGGACTGGTCCCAGCACCTCGACGAGCACCTCAAGAGCGCCAAGCAGGCTGCCGAGGCCGAGGGCAAGACGGCCATCGTGGTCGGCTGGGACGGCGCCGCACGTGGCGTGCTGGTGGTCTCCGACCAGATCAAGCCCACCTCCGCCGACGCCATCCGTCAGTTCACAGACCTGGGCTTGACGCCGGTGCTGCTGACCGGGGACAACCAGGCCGTGGCCGAGCAGGTCGCCGCCGAGGTCGGCATCACCGAAGTGATCGCCGAGGTGCTGCCGAAGGACAAGGTCGACGTCGTCGCCCGCCTCCAGGACGAGGGCAAGGTCGTCGCGATGGTCGGTGACGGTGTGAACGACGCCCCCGCCCTGGCCCAGGCCGACCTCGGACTGGCCATGGGCACGGGCACCGACGTCGCGATCGAGGCCGCCGACATCACCCTGGTGCGCGGCGACCTGCGCGCCGCCGCCGACGCGATCCGGCTCGCGCGGCGCACCCTGCGCACGATCAAGACCAACCTGTTCTGGGCCTTCGCCTACAACACCGCCGCGATCCCGCTGGCCGCGTTCGGGCTCTTGAACCCGATGCTGGCCGGCGCCGCGATGGCGCTCTCGTCGGTGTTCGTGGTCTCCAACAGCCTGAGGCTACGAGCCTTCCAGGCCGAGGCCGACGACCACACTGCTCCCACCAGCGACACCTCCGCACGCGCAACCGCCTGACCGCGCTCCGCGACGTGGTCCGTGCCCTGCCGCCCTGCTGCTGCCCGCGAGAGCGGGCAGCAGCAGCACGGGCCTGGGCTCAGCCGTTCGACCCCTGGAGGAGGGCCTCCATCTCCTCGATCTCTGCTTCCTGGCTCTCGGCGATGTCCTCGGCCAGTGCGACGGCCTCGGGGTCGAGGCCGTCAGCGACCTGGGTCTGAGCCATGGTGATGGCCCCGTCGTGGTGCTCGATCATCATCTCCAGCCACATGGTGTCGAACTGGGAGCCCTGCGCGCTGCCCAGGTCCGCCATGTCCTCGGGCGACATCATGCCCTCCATCTGCGAGTGGTCCATGCCTTCCATGCTGCCGTGGCCGTCGGTCTCGGGCACGTCTTCGCCCCAGGCCTGCAGCCACTCGGTCATGGTCTCGATCTCGGGTGCCTGGGCCGCCTGGATCCGTTCGGCGAGCTCCCTGACCTCGGTGCCGCCTTGCTCCAGGGCCATGTCGGACATCTCGACCGCCTGTTGGTGATGGGGGATCATCTCGGTGGCGAACTGGACGTCGGCGTCGTTGTGCTCCTCGGACGCGGCCGAGGAGGATGGGTTCGCCGTGGTCCCATCACTGCAGGCGGAGATGGTGAAGAGGGCCGCGAGGGCCATGGCGGGCATGGTCAACATTCGGGTGGTGCTGTTCATTGCTGCTCTGCTTTCGTCGAAGGTGGTTCAGGAGGTGGAACGGTGCCGGGGAGAGCCCGGCCCGTGGCCTCCTAGACCCGCATGACGCAGAGCTGGTGGATGGATACCGCCTCACGCGGTGGAGACAGTCTCGGCGCCCAGGACATGCGCGTCTGCGGTGCGCGGCCCCGCGTCCAGCGCGGACTACCCCGGCGGGCCAGGAAGGGGGCGACAGCCACGGCCGCCGCGCAGAGGACCGCGAGGCAGGTCGTGGCCCAGCTCGTGTGCTCCGTGCCGTGGCCCTGCTGGTGGTGGGCTCGTGATGGCGCGCCTTGGCTGTCGTCCTGACCATGGGCGTCGAGGGCGTGCGTCTGGCTGGTCGTGCCGAGTGGTCGGTCTGCGACGTGCGGGAGGGCCGGTGCTCGGTCGCCGACGTCGACACCGTGCATGAAGGCAAGGGTCACCAGGAGCCCGGCCAGGGCCAGCACGCGCACGAAGTGTGCCTGCGACCAGGAGCGGGTGGGTGCAGCCCACTGTGGCGCCGGGGCCGGGGCGGAGCGGGGCTGCACCCTCCCAGCGTACGAGATGCCGTGGGCGCGTTTGGCTGGGCGGTTACCGGATCCGGTCGCAGAAGGAAGCGCGGTCTGACTGCCCGGTGCAGTGCAGGGCGGCCGAGTGTCCGAATCGGCCCCTCGGGGTGGTTGGCGATGTGAGGTCTCTCACCCGTTCATTGAGCGACCCAGCCCTGAGTGCAGCAAATGTCCAGGTCAGGGCGTTCTACCGATGCTCGTCGCAGGCAGGGCCTTGACGCGGTCGTTACCTGATCGTGACATTTGCCGGGGGGTCTGTGAAATCTCGAAGAGTCCTCCTCCCTGGGGGGACCCCCGAGCGTGACTGCCTAGTCCTGTCCCACGCGCACACCGGGGCCGTGGCCAGTACGACACCGCTTTGACAGGAGCGGGGGACCCAACTCTGGAACCGCCGTGCGCGGTTCCTCGGGGCGTGGGACCGACACGATCGGTCCAGGGGCACTCCAGCCCAAGCCCGACAGCTCACCCCGTAGGCACTGGAGGATCTACATGACGCAGCGCACCCCTGGCCGCCACCGTCGGCCCGGTCGTCTCCGCACGACCAGCACCACCCTGACCCGCACGGCGGCCGTGGCCGCGACGTCGACCGGCCTGCTCGCCGGCGCGGCGCTGAGCGCCAATGCGGCACCCGAGGTGCCCCAGGACCGCGACGGCCTGCTCCGTCTCGGCCCCGGCGTCAGCGCCGGCCGCACGGTCACCGTGGACCGTCCGGCCGAGGCCGTCGCCGCCCCGTCCGACATCGAGCTCGACTCCTTCGGCATCGGTGGCTTCTCCGCCTACACCCCCCCAGGTCGAGGTGGAGGTCGAGGAGCCGGCGCAGGCCGCCCCCGCGCAGCAGGAGCAGGTCACCGAGCAGGTCCCCGCCCGTGAGGAGACCAGCGCGAGCCGCGCCAACGAGCGCGCCGCCACGCCGGAGCCCGCTGCACCGGCCGAGCCGGCCGTCCAGTCCCAGCCGGAGCCCGCCGCGGCCCCCGCCCCGACCGGTGGCGTGCTCGGCATCGCCGCCGGCCTGGTCGGGACCCCGTACCAGTGGGGTGGCAGCACCCCGGCCGGTTTCGACTGCTCCGGCTTCACCAGCTACGTCTTCGCGGCGGTAGGCATCTCGCTGCCGCGCACCGCCGCCGCCCAGCAGGCGTACGCCACCCCGGTCAGCGACCCGCAGCCCGGCGACCTGATCTTCTACGGGTACCCCGCCTACCACATCGGCATCTACGCCGGCAACGGCATGATGTACGACTCGCCCCGACCGGGCAAGGTCCTCGATCTGCGCCCGGTGTTCGACGGTGTCTCCGGCTACGGCCGGGTCGGCTGACCCCAGCCCACCGAGGCGAGCACGCTCCCGCCCCGACGACAGCCCCGGCCGCACCCCGTGTGCGGACCGGGGCTTCGTCATACCCGGGCAGGCCGACGCGCGCGCATGGCCCGGGCTGACTACCGTGGGACCGGTCCCTCGTGACAAGGACGGTCCTGGCTCAAACGCGGCCCCGGCCACGAGGTCGAGCCAGGGGAGTGATGGACCCGATCTATGCCAGATCTGCAGGCGCGGGAAGGTCCGGACCGCGATGCACAGGCTGGGCGCGGTGTGGCCGCACATCAGGCGGTGGCAACGGCCCACAGGACCCCGGCCCCGACACCGACCAGGACGCTCAAGTTGGCGGTCGCGACGGCGGTCCACCGTGACCAGGGGGCGGGCGGATCGCCGTCCTCCGGGTGCTTGGTCGTCGGGCGGGCGTAGAGCGGGGCGATCCACCGCAGGTAGTAGAAGAGGCTGGCCAGGGTGTTCAGCAGGACGAGCACGGCGAGCCACGCGTAGCCGGCGTCCCAGGCGGCGGCCGTGGTGGTGAGCTTGCCGACGAAGACCGCGGTGGGCGGGGTCCCGACCAGCCCGAGCAGCGCCACGACCAGCGCCGCGGCGAGCCGCGGGTAGCGCCTGCCCACCCCGCGGTAGGCGGACAGCTCGCGGCGCCGCGGGAACGCGGTGGTGACGGCGAAGGCCGCCAGGTTGGTGACCGTGTAGCCGGCGAGGTAGAGCAGCAGGGACGGCAGCGCCAGGTCGCTGCGGCCCGCCACCGTGACGGGCACGAGCAGGTAGCCCACCTGGCTGACGGTGGACCAGCCGAGCAGGCGCCGCGGGTCGGTCTGGGCGTAGGCGGCGAGGTTGCCCACCGTCATGCTGGCGACGGCCAGCACGGCCACGAGCAGCGGCCACGCCAGGGTGTCGGGCAGGGCGCCCACGAGTCGGTATGCGGCCACGACCGCCCCGATCTTCGGCACCGTCGTGAGGAATGCCGCGACGGCACCACCGGCGCCCTGCGCGGCGTCGGGGACCCAGAAGTGCGCGGGGACGCCACCGGCCTTGAACAGCAACCCGCCCAAGATCCCCACAACACCGGCGGCGACCACCGCCCGAGGCGCGGCGGCGAGCGGGTCGGCCAGCCCGGCGTATGACGTGGTGCCGGATACGCCGTAGAGCAGCGTGACCCCGGCCAGCAGCAGGATGCCGAAGAGGGCACCGAGCAGGTAGGTCTTCATCGCCGCCTCGGCCGCCACGGCGGTCCCGGTGATCCCGATGAGCCCGTAGAGGGGGACGCTGGTCAGCAGGAACCCGACGGCGACGACGAGCAGGTCGTCGGCACCGGCGAGGACCAGCGTGCCGGTCGTGGACAGGAGCAGCAGCGCGTAGGTCTCGCTCTCCCGCGGGCTGCCATCGATCTCGTCCGCCGCCAGCGCCAGCACCACCAGGGCGCCCAGGGTCGCGACGAGGCGGGCCACCCCGGTGGACGGGTCCACTGTGAAACTGCCCTCCATGGCCACCGCCGTCGGGCCGGCCAGGGCGACGGCGGCCATCGCAGCGGCGAGCAAGAGGGCGGCCGCGGCGACGACCCGGGTGACCCACTGCCGCGTGCGGGGCAGGAACGACCCGCCCAGCAGGGCGGCGAGGGCGCCGAGGAAGAGCACGATCTCCGGCAGGAGCAGGGCCGGTCGCATCGCCATGGAGTCCACCGCCGCCTACCTCCCGACGAGCTGCACGACGACCTCCGCGGCGGGCTCGACCACCCCGAGCAGCGGGCGCGGCAGCACCCCGATGAGCAGCGAGAGGGCGAGCAGCGGCGCGACCGCCCAGAGCTCGGCGGGACGCAGGTCGCCGAAGCCCCGCGAGGCGCCACGGGTGGGTCCGGTGAAGAGACGTTGCAGCGCCCGCAGGAACAGCGCCGCGGTGATGAGGATGCCGACCAGCGCGATCGCCGTCACCGGCGCGACTGCGATGCTGCCGGCGAAGATTTGGAACTCGGCGATGAACCCGGACAGGCCGGGCAGCCCGAGCGAGGCGAACGCACCGACGGCGAAGAGCGTGGCCAGGCGCGGTGCGGTGCCGGCCAGCCCGCCGAAGGAGCCCAGGTCGTAGGTGCCGGCGCGGTCCCAGACCACCCCCGCCATGAGGAACAGGGCGGCGGTGACGATGCCGTGGCTCACCATCTGGGTCACGGCGCCGGTGACCGCCACCGACCGCGCCTGCTCGCTGCCCTCGGCGACGATCCCGGCAGCACCGACGGCCAGGACGACGTACCCCATGTGGTTGACCGAGGTGTAGGCGATCATCCGCTTGAGGTCGGTCTGGGCGAGCGCGACGAGGGCGCCGTAGACGACCGAGATGACGCCGACCACGACGACCACCCAGGCCCAGGCGCGCCAGGCCTCGGGGAGCATCGGCATCGCGATCCGGACGAAGCCGTAGGTGCCCATCTTGAGCAGCACACCGGCCAGGACGGCCGACCCGACGGCGGGGGCGTCGGTGTGCGCGGGGGGCAGCCAGGTGTGGAACGGCACCGTCGGCGTCTTGACGGCCAGCCCCAGCAGGATGGCCGCGAGCACCAGGCCACCGGCCGTGGGCGACCCGTCGAGCGGGGTCTGCCGGGCCAGCTCGACCATGTCGAAGGTGTGCGGCTCGGCCGCGACGTAGAGACCGATGAAGCCGGCGAGCAGGGCCAGCGAGCCCAGGAAGGTGTAGAGGAAGAACTTCAGCGCCGACCGGCCCCGGTCCCCGTGGCCCCACCCGGCGATGACGAAGTACATCCCGACGATGGACAGGTCGAAGAAGAGGAAGAAGAGGATGAGGTCGGCGGCGGCGAACAGGCCCAGGCTGACGCTCTGTAGGAAGAGGAAGAGCGCGGCCCGGGTCCGGGGCCGGTCCTCGTCGCGGAGGGCGAAGACGGCACAGGCCAGGAACACCGCCGTCGTCATCGCCATGAGCGGCAGCGAGAGCCCGTCGACCCCTACGTGGTAGCTGCTGTCGACCCCCGGGATCCACGGCACCTGCTCCTCGAAGGCCAGCCGGCCCGGCCCCGGTGGCTCGTAGGCCAGCCACAGGGCGGCCACGAGTGCCAGGTCGACGGCCGTGACCGCGACCCAGACCCATCTCGCGGCGCCGTCACCCAGCCGCGGGACCGCGACCAGGGCCACCGCGGCGAGCAGGGGCAGGACGATGATCAGACTGAGCACGGTCACCTCACCGAGAGCAGGAGCAGGACGCCGACCGCGAGGACCGCGACGGCCTGGACGTAGTAGTGGTGCAGATGTCCGCTCTGCGGGCGCCGCGCCACCTGGCCGAGCCGGCGGACGCGGGCGGCGAGTCCCTCGACCGCGCCGTCGACCCCTCGCTCGTCGGCCCAGGCGACGACCCGGGCGAGCCGCGAGGTCGCGCGGGAGCCGGACCCGACGGCGCCGTCGAGCACCCGGTCGTCGAACGTGGCCGCCCTGCGTGCCACGCCGACGGCACCGGCCGCGGCCGCCCCCACGGCACGGTCGAGCACCCGGTCGTCGAAGGACGCCAGGGCCCGGGCCAGCGCCAGCGTGGGGCCGACGACCACGGCCCGGACGGCCGTCTCCAGACCCAGCCAGTGCCGCGCCCACCCGGGGCGGGGGGCTGGACGCCACCGGACGAGCGCGAGCACCGCGAGGGCGAGGGCCGCCGACGCCCCCATCTCCGCCAGACCGGGGTGCACGGGCTGCTCCCCGAGGGACCGGGCGAGGACGTCACCCACCGGGGGCAGCGCGAGCAGGCCCAGGGTCAGCGCGCCGAGAGCGAGCGGCAGCAGCGGCAGGGTCGCCAGCCTGTCGACGTGGCGGGTGCCCTCCTGCTCCTCGTCGAGATGCTGCGCCACCTGTGCACGGTCCGCCGCGGGCACCCGTGCCCAGACGGTGAGCAGGATCCGGCCCGAGTAGGCGGCGGACAGGGCTGCCGCGGCCAGGCCCACGGCATACAGCCACGGCGACCGGGCCAGCGCCACGGCCAGCACCGCGTCCTTGGTCGCCCACAGGGCCAGGGGAGCCACGCCGGCGAGCGAGAGGGCCCCCACGGTGCTCGCCACGCCCAGCAGCGGCCAGCGCCGGGCGGCACCGCGCAGCCCGGTCAGCTGCTTGGTGCCCAGGGCGCTCAGCCAGGCCCCGGCGGCGAGGAAGAGCAGCGCCTTGGTCGAGGCGTGCGCCACGAGGTGCGCCGCCCCACCGCCGACGGCGCCCAGCCCCGCGCCCATGACGACGAAGCCCAGCTGGGCCGCGGTGGAGGCCGCCAGGAGCTGCTTGAGGTCCTGCTGGGCCAGCGCCACGGCGCCCAGCAGCAGCGCGGTCGTGGCTCCGACCCAGGCGGCGGTCGGCCCGGCCCACCCCGTGGCGGCGAGCAGTGGCTCGGTGCGCAGCAGCAGGTAGCCGCCCATGGCCACCATGGCGGCCGAGTGCAGCAGCGCGCTGACCGGGCTGGGGCCCTCCATCGCCCGGGACAGCCAGAACGAGAACGGCAGCTGGGCGGCCTTGCCGAGGGCGGCCACGAGCACCCCGGCCGCCAGCACGTGCCGCCACCCCTCGCTCGCGGCGGGCAGGTCGGCGAGCACCAACCCACCGCCCCCGGCGAGGGCCGCCCCGGCGGCCAGGTAGAGGCCGACGTCCGCGGCCCGGGTCACGAGGAACGCCGTCGTGCCGGCGGACACCCGGTGCTGCTCGTGCCACCAGAAGCCGATGAGCGCGAACGACGTGGCGCCCATGAGCTCCCAGGCCAGGAGGAGCCCCGGCAGGGTCTGCGCGGTGGCGGTCAGCAGGGCGCCCGAGGCGAAGAGCAGCATGAGCCCGTGGAAGCGCGCCCGCGACCGCCCGATCTCGCCGGCCGAGAAGACCAGCACGAGCAGGGTGACGACCGCGACGGTCGGGACGACCAGCGCCGACAGGGCGTCGACGCCGAGGGCGAGGTCGGTGCCGGCCATGAACGGCACCGACACCTGCGGCCCGCTGAGCGCCACGAGGAGAGCCAGGACGGCGGTCAGCGCCGCGGTGAGCAGGGAGACGGGCACGGCGACCCGCTCCGGGCGCGCGACCACCAGGAACGCCCCGACGAGCGCGGGGAGCAGGACGAGGAGCCACAGGGCGGTCTGGGCGCTGCCGTCGCTCATCGGGACAGGTCCGTCGCCATGTCCGTCATGTCGGTCTGCCGGGCCCGGTGCAGCAGCACGGCGACGGCGAACCCCATGGCCATCTCGAGGGTCATCGCCGCGATGACGACCATGAGCAGGACCTGCCCGGTGGGGCCGGGGGCCAGGAACCACCAGCACGCGGCCGCCGCCAGGATGACGCCGTTGATCATCAGCTCCAGGCCCATCATGACCATGACCACCACCTGCTGGGAGATCGCGCCGTAGAGCCCGACGGAGAAGATCGCCGCGCTGAGGAGCAGCGCCGCCTCGAGGGTCATCGGCCCACTCCTCCGGGCTGCGGGTCGTCCGGGGGCCGCTGCCGCAGGTCGTCGCCGAACCGGTCGTAGCGCGTGCGCGGCGCGGCCAGCACCACCCCGGCCACGATGGTGGCCACCATGACCGGGCTGATGACGGCCATGACGAGCATCTGCGGGCCCATGAGGGCCTCGCCGAGCGCCTCCGTGACGTCCGGTGGAGGGCTGCCCCGGCGGGCGGGCCAGTCCACCACGAGGATGCCGGCCGCCAGGAGGAGGAAGGTGAGGACCGCGGTGGCGACGGCGGTCCGGTTGCTGTGGACCATGCTCATCGGCATGAGGGCCGGGTTCATCCCCATGAACATCACCATGTAGACGGCCATGACCGCCATCTCCATGACCATCATGAGGATGATCACCACGCCGACGTAGCTCTGCTGCAGGAAGAGCACCTGCGCACCGACCGCGACGAAGGACACGGCGAGGGCGTAGGTGGCGCGGGCCATCGAGTCCACGACGAAGACGGCGGCGCCGCTGAGGACCGCCAGGACCCCGAGCGCCACGAAGGCGATGTCGACGAGCACGGTCAGGACCTCCATACCGTGACGACGGCGACGAGCAGGTCCTGCACCAGCGCCGCGGGGAGCAGCACGAGCCAGCCGATCTCCATGAACAGGTCGGGGCGCAGGGCGGGGAGCCGCCGACGCGCCCAGACCAGCAGCGCCAGCACGGCCAGCGTCTTGACCAGCGTCCAGGCCCAGTCGGGGAGCAGCGGCCCCGCCCCGCCGCCGAGGAACATCGGCACGGCGAAGGCCGCGCCGGCCGCGAGCAGGGCGTACCGCCCCGTCTCGAGCACCAGACGGTCCACCCCCGACAGCTCGGCCCGCACACCACCGGCGACGTCGGTGCCCAGCGCCGGGGCGAACGGGCCCCACACCGAGAAGCCCGCCACGCCCAGCAGGTAGACGAGGAACGCGACCGGCATCCAGGCCGCGAACCACAGCCCGTCCTGGGCGGCGGCGACGGCGCCCACGTTCAGGCTGCCCGCGGCGATCGCCGGGGCGACGAGGGCGAACATCAGCGGCAGCTCGTAGCCCAGGCCGTGGGCCAGGAACCGGTAGCCGCCGACCAGCGCGTGCGCCGAGTTGGCGCCCCAGCCGACCAGCCACACCAGGGCCCAGACCATGACGTCCATGGCGTTGAACCACACGACGCCCACCGCCAGGTCGGCGACCGTCCACCGCCCCAGCGGCACCACGGCGAGCATGAGGGCCGCCGCGACGAGCAGCCCCGCCCCGCCGGTGCGCCAGAGCAGGGTGTCGGCCTGCACCGTGGTGCGTCGACGCTGCCGCAGCAACCGGGACGCCTCACCGAGGGGTCGGCCGGCTGCGCCCACGGCACCACCCGCCGACGCGGAGCGCGCGGACAGCACCCCGTCGAGAGCGGCTGCGGCCAGGGCCAGGGCTCCGAGCACGGCGACGACGGCGACAGCCCAGGCCGGCGCCACGATGACGACCGCCGGGCCCGCCGCCGCGGGGAGCGAGGTCAGCAGCGGCTCACCCACGGGTCGCCTCCGGACGCGGTGCCGGTGCCGCGCTCAGCGTGCCGAGGTCGAGACCGGCCAGCACCAGCCGCGCGGCCGCGAGGTCGAGACCGACGACCGGGTCCACCACGGCGTCGACCGGCACAGCCCGGCGACCTCCGGGCGGCGCCGGCTCGTCGACGTCGTCCAGCAGGTGCAGCAGCCGGTCGTAGGCGTCGCCCACGGCACCTTCCGGGAGCCCGAGACGGCGGACGTCGTCGGCGGTCAGCGGGCCCAGCCCTCGCAACGACCAGCGCAGCATCCGGGAGCGGCGCACCCGTCGCCGCAGCCGCGCCAGCCCGGGAGAGGCAGTCGGGCGGTCGACGGCGGGGCGGGCGTCGCCGGTCGGCGGTACGTCGCGGATCCGCCGTGCGCGCTCGGCGGCGTCGTCCCAGCCGGCGAGCGCCAGCACGGACACTACCCGGTCCAGCGCCCGGGTCCGCGGGTCGGCCGCATCCCCGCCCTCGCATTCCGCACCGAGGAGCTCCGCGCGGGCGCCGGTGAGGACGTCACCCTGGAGGGAGCAGTGGAGCACCAGACCTGCCGGCCAGTGCGGCAGCACCGGGCCGAGCCGGACCGCCAGGACGTCCATCTCCAGCCCGTCCCGGTCCTCGCCGCCCTCCGCCAGGGGGATGCCGTCGGGGGACATCTCCATGTCGTGGCCGCCGTGGTCCGCGTGATTTCCGTGGTCCTCGTCCCCGCTGGGTTCGTCCGAACCCTCGTTCGCGCCGTAGTCGGCGTGGTCGGAGTGGCCCTCGTGCCCGCTGGGTTCGTCCGAACCCTCCTTCGCGCCGTGGTCGGCGTGGTCGGAGTGGCCCTCGTGCCCGCTGGGCTCGTCCTCCGCCTCCCGGCTGGCCAGCAGGTCCGGTGCCCCGGGGCGGTCGCGGGCGTCGCGCCGGTGGTGGTCGTCGTCGAGTAGCCCCGCGTGCGCGCCGGGGAGGGCGTCTGTCAGCTCGGAGCGGTTAAGCACGACGATCCGTACCCGGGGGCCCGGCAGCTGCTCCCACACGAGGTCCACCGCCTCGGCCAGCCGGGGCCCCGGGGTCCCGCACACCACGAGCACGTCCGCGTCCGCCGGCGAGCACGCGAGCCGCCACCCCCGCTCGAGCACAGCCCGCTCGGTCGCCATGCGGAGCCCGTCCCACCCGGGCACCTCGACGACGAGGACGTGCGCGTGCCGGGCCGCTGACCGAGCCAGGACCTCCCTCAGACCCACCGGAACGCCCCCTCGCGCCAGGCCCAGACGACCGCGACGAGCAGGGCCCCGAGGAAAAGGAACATCTCGACCACGGCGGACCACCCGACCTGGGCCACGACGACGGCCCAGGGGTACATGAACAGCATCTCGACGTCGAAGGCGAGGAAGACGAGCGACGCGAGGTACCACCGCACGTGGTAGCGGGACAAGGCGTGCTGCTGGGGGACCCAGCCGGACTCGAACGGCAGCGTGTGCAGCGGGTCGGCGGCCACCGCGGTGGCCCGGTGCAGCGCGAACATCCCCGCCAACGCCACCAGGCAACTGATGGCCACGCCTATGAGACCCAGATACATGAACTTCCCTAGAAGCCGTTCGAAGGTGTTCTTGTGTCGTCCGTCTGCCGCGGTCCTGCCGCATCGACACTGCCCGACAGATGGACATCACCAGACCTGAGTGGGTCACGTGCGGCTGTCGCAGACCGAAGAGGGGGCGTCCACCCTTCGGTCGGACGGCGACGGTCATAGCGCCGGGCGCGCCTCATGCCTTCTGCCCCGGCGGATGAGGCCGAGACCGGCCGCAGACCCGGGCAAGGTCTCGGCCTCCTTGGGAGAACGGCTCAGCGCCTGCCACTGAGGGCGTAGTCGCCGGCAGCGGACAGGGCGGTACGGACGCGCTCGGTGCCAAGTGCCTCTGTGCTCGCGACCCGGACCGAAGACTCGCCTCCCGGGACAACGTCCACCCGGACTGCTGAGACCTCATCCAGTGCCTCCAACTCCTCGGTGACCGAGGTAGCGCAGTGATGACAGGTCAGTCCGGTCACGAGGTAGGTGGTCTGCACCAGCGCTAGTGATCTCTCGGCCGACCCGGTCGCGCTCCCTGCCTCGGTGGCGCAGCAGTCGCACGATGTCGCTTCAGCGGTGGTGGGCCGCTCGCCGACCTGTGTCGACTGTGTCCGAGATGTACACATGAGGTCATCCTCCGTCGGGGTGAGGGGTGATGGTTCTGCTCGTGGCGTGCTGCAAAGTCATGTGGCACCGATGATACCCTAACAGGGTATGGGTTCAGACAGAACTGGCTGCACACGTGGTCCGCGGACGCCCGCTCTTAAGTCTCACGTGGAGACCGCCATCAGAACACTCTCGAGAACGACAAAGAAGCACCTCGGGACCGCCAAGTCGGCCACGATCGCTTTAGCTGCATCGTTGGTGCTGTCGGCCTGCTCCTCTGACATCACGCCTGCCTCTGAGCAGTCAGGTGCCTCTGGCGGAACGGCGGGCCAGAAAGCCGGGGTCCTGGAACAACCCATCACCCACATCCACGGAGTCGCGCGCGACCCCATCACGCAGAGTGTCGTCATGGCCACCCACGAGGGCGCGTTCGAGCGCCGCGACGGCGGCTGGTATGGACGGGGGGACGTCGTCGACCTCATGGGTTTCGCCATCGCTCCGGACGGCACGTGGTTCGCCTCCGGTCACCCAGGATTCGACACCGACCTGCCCCAGCCCGTCGGTCTCATCGCCTCGACAGACCGGGGCCAGACATGGCAGACGCTGTCGCGAGGGGGCGAGAGCGACTTCCACGTGCTGGCGGTAGGACCTGCGGGCGTTCTGGGCTTCGACGGAACGCTACGCGCCAGCGCAGACGGCACCCGTTGGGACGAAGCGTCTATCCCGGCGCCACCCGTGGATCTTGCCGTGAACAGAGCCACCGGTGCCGTGCTCGCCACCACCGAGCAAGGTCTGCTGCAATCCACCGATGACCTCGCGACCTGGGCCCCGCTAGATCCTCCGGAGAGCGTCGTGCTCGTCGACTGGGTGGACGAGGAGACCATCGTCGCGACGACGGCGGCGAACAGGGTGCTCCTCAGCCATGACGCGGGGCAGTCTTGGGAGGCTGGTTCGCCGCTCTCGGTGGAAGTGCAGGCCCTCGGTGCGCACCTCCTCCCCAGCGGCAAGACGGAGATCCTTGTCGCGACCCAGAACGGTGTGCTGAAGAGCCTCGACTTCGGATCCACATTCGTGCAAGTGCCGTAATTGGGGTAGCGCGTCCCGTTGAGCCTACCTCCGGACGTCAGTGTTCCTGGTCGGGGTCGGTGGTGTCCCCGCCGCTGCGGCGCAGCGCGCGGGCCTTGTCCTCGTCTTCCAGCTCCTTCTCCTCGTTCGCGCGGATCTTGGCGTCGTCTCGCGGGGGCAGCTGGACATCCTCCTCGGCCTCGATGCCGGCGATGAGCTGGCGGGACCGCTCGAGCTCGGCGTCGACCTCTGCACCGAGCCGCAGCGCGAGGTTGCTGATCCACAGGTAGAGCAGGAAGTCATCACCCCGGAGGGCGAGCCGTAGGTGGCCGCTACCACAATGGATAGGCGCTGCCAGCGGCATGGCGTTGAAGTACCGACCGCCTGCTCGAGGGGGAGGCGTGGGTGGCACAGCGGCCACGAGGAGCCAAGACGGGCCTCTCCTGATGCACGTATGATGCACGACACCGTCGAAACGCCTCTGTTTTGGGGATGTGCGCTGGTCAGCGCGCTATGGCTGTGAGTCTTGTAAACAGGTGGTTGAGGGTTCGAGTCCCTTCGCCAGCTCTGAAATCGCTTATAACCGCAGGCGATCTGAGATCTGCCGTCTCCATTTCAGTCTGCTGTTCAGAAAACAGGTAAGTCGGCCTGCGCAGAGCCACTGACCTGCGGTTTTGTGGTGCAGGGCAGGTTGAGGGTGCTGTGGTCATCCGAGTCACTGATGCACGTATGCTGCGCGCTCGACGGGTGGGGAGCAGGTGTGATTGCTCCGCTCGGCGCCCAGCTGCGGCGGTTGGGCGCGCTGCGCATCCGTCAGCATCACAGTTCCGCCGGCATCTGCAGCAGCCCCGTCGCGTTCAGCCACTCAAGTGCTTTCGGGTCCAGAGTGCGTGGCGCGTGTTCGGTCAGAGGGTCGCCAGGAGATATGACAGGACGAAGCCGGCTGCGGTCGCGAGGGCCACCGTGGGACCTCCTTCTTCGTATGCTTCGGGCATCAGCGTGTCAGCCAAGGAGGCGAGGACCGCGCCGGCGGCGAAGGCGAGGGGCAAGGAGATGGTCTCGGGTGTGGCGCTGGCCAGCGGACCCGCACCCAGGACGACAGCGGCCGTGAGCAACAACGCACAGATGGTCCAGGTCACCAGGACGAAGGTATGTGTTCGCCCTTGGGCGCGCATGGAGGCGCTGCCCACGAGGGCCTCTGGGAAGTTCGATACGAAGATCGCACCGAGCAGCGCCAGGCCACCTGTCCCTTCGCCCAGGGACACGCCCAGAGCGACATTCTCGGGTACGCCGTCGAGGGTGACCGCGGCGAGCAGCGCCATCCCGGCAGCCCCTTTCACTGAGGGTGCCGCGGCACGTTGTCCTTCCGTGGCAGCTTGCTTGTCCAGCTTGTCGCTGCCGCGGTCGGTGTCATCACCCGTTCCGGCGGCGGCGGCCCAGTCCAGCCACGCGCTGAGGAGGGTGAAGACCACCGCCCCCACGATCAGGCCTAGTCCGGCTCGCCACAGGCCGCCCTGCTCGTGCGCGTCCTCGAAGAGCTCGAACGCCAGCGCCGTGATGAGCGCCCCGGAGGCGAAGGCCAGCATCGCGGCCAGCACCCGCTTGGGGATCTGGAACCGTCCCCCGACCACGGCACCCAGCACGAGCGCGCTGGACCCGAGCAGACCGAAAGTCACTGCCTGCGTCACGACTCACGTCCTCCCCTCCCTTGCGCTACCTCACCTGAGCACGGATATCAGCGGGTCTGGTCGGGGTCGGTGGTGTCCCCGCCGCTGCGGCGCAGCGCGCGGGCCTTGTCCTGGTCCGCCTGCTCCTTCTCCTCGCTCGCGACGATCTTTGCGTCGTCGCGGGGAGGCAGCTGGATGTCCTCCTCGGCCTCGATGCCGGCGATGAGCTGGCGTGAGCGCTCCAGCTCGGCGTCGACCTCCGCCCCGAGCAGCAGCGCGAGGTTGGTGATCCACAGGTAGAGCAGGAAGATGATCACCCCGGCGAACGAGCCGTAGGTCGCGCCGTAGCTGGAGAAGTTGGCGATGTAGAAGCCGAACGCGACCGAGATGAGGACCCAGACCAGGATCGCGAACGCGGCCCCGATGCTCAGCCACCGGAACTTCGGCTGCTTCACGTTAGGCGTGCTGTAGTACAGCAGCGCCACGAGCAGCATGACCAGGACCAGCACGACTGGCCACTTGGCGACCTGCCACACGGTGACCACGGTCGACCCCAGGCCGATCGCCTCGCCGAGCGCCGTCGCCACCGGACCGGACACGATGAGCATGAGGGCGATGAGCACCACCATGAGCACCATGACCAGGGTGATCAGGAGCATGACCGGGCGCAGCTTCCACACCGGCCGACCCTCCTCGATCTCATAGACCCGGTTCATCGCCCGGCTGAACGCGGTGACGTACCCCGAGGCCGACCACAGCGCGGTCGCCAGACCGATGACCAGGGCGAGCCCGGCACCCGGGGAGGTGGCCAACGACTGCACCACCGGCTCGAGGGTGGACGACCCGGACTCGCCCAGCACGCTGCTCAGCACGGGCATCACCGCGCTGACCACCTGCTGGCTCTGCCCGACCAGCCCCAGCAGCGAGAAGATCGCGATGAGCGCCGGGAAGATGGCCAGCACGGCGTAGTACGTCAGCGCGGCCGCGAGGTCGGTGCACTCGTCGTCCAGGAACTCCCGGAACGCCTTAACCGCGGTGTACTTCCACGCCGGCCCGGTCATCTCCGCGGGCGTGTCCGGCTTGTCCTCCCGCTCGGGCTCCGGGGCGTCCGCCTGCGCGGCCCTGCGTTCTGCTGCCCTGGAGCTCACCGCCGCACCCGCCGGGCGACCCCGATGATCAGCACCACTGCGGCCACGGCACCGAGCGCGGGGGCCAGCACGGTGAGCACGTCCCGGTGGTCATCACTGTTCAACCTGGTCTTGACCTCACCCAGCCCGGCGTTGGCGCGGGTCTTGATCGACTCGACCTTGTCCCGGGCCTGCTTCTTCACGTCCAGGCGTTCGGTGAGCTCGTCGACGGTGTCGCCGAGCTCCTGCCGGTGCCGGGCGATGTCGGCCTCGATCTGTGCCGGGTCGCTGCTGGCCTCGTCCTGGGTGTTGTCGCTGTCGGGGTTCTCATGCGGTGTGGCGCTCATGACTGGGCTGCCCCCTTGACCTGTTCGATGTCCTGCTTGACGTTGTCCACGGCACGTTCGGGCGCGGCCGGGGTGGCCTCCTGCACGCGCTTCTTGCCCACCAGCGACACCACCGCCGCCGCCGCGAACAGCAGCAGTGTCACGATGCCGGCGGCGGCCCACGGGGGCAGCACCAGGGCGAGGGCCAGGATGGCCGTCGTGATCAGGGCCGCGATGCCGAAGAAGGCGAGCAGGCCACCGGCGCCGAACATGCCGATGCCCACGCCCGCGTTCTTGGCCTTGGCGCTCAGCTCAGCCTGCGCCAGGCGCATCTCGTCCCGGATGAGCGTGCTCGTCTGCTCGCTCATCCGCGCGATGAGCTCGCCCGTGGACGCATGATCGGTGTCGGGGGTGAACCTCTCAGCCACGAGGCCCCTCCTGGTCATCACCCGCGAGGGCGGTGTCGGTGTCGACCTCCCACGGGTCATCCATGCTGTCCTGGTCGCCGTCCTGGGCGTCGCTCAGCCGGTCCTTGGCCTGCTCGGTCACCCTCCCGGCCTGCTGCTTGGCCTTGTCCGCCTGCTCCTGCACCTTCGGGTGCCCCCACAGCTCCTGCGCCTTGGCGCTGATCTGCTCATACCTCTCCCGGCCCGCCCTGGCGCCCAGGACGTACCCGGCCCCGAAGGCGGTCGCCATCATGATCTTGCTCATCGTCTGCTCCTGACTGCAGAGAGGGTGTCGCGCGGACCCCGGACTGGGGCCGCGTCGCCTTGCTGTGGTGCCCAGCATGCGAATACGGTGTAAACGTACGGCGTAATCGGAAGCCGTGCAAGCGTGGCCTCGAGGGTCCGGGCCAAGACCAGGAAGTGGTGAGTTCCAGTGGGCGACAAGATGTGGAGTCTGGCGACGACGGCGGCGGCGATTGGTGGTGGGGTGATGGCCAAGAACGTCATCGAGACGACGTGGAAGTTTGTCACCGGCAGCAACTCCCCGAGCAACCCCGAGGACCCGGAGGTGGATTGGGGTGAGGCCATGGCTTTCGCGCTGGTCTCGGGGGCGATCGTGCAGCTGGTGCGGGTCAGCATCAACCACAAGTCCACGCAGGCGTTCGCCAAGCGCAAGGGACGCCTGCCCGAGTCGGTCGCGAGTTGACCGCGACGGGGACGACGAGCCGACACGCGGGGCGTGTGACAGGGTGGTCTCCCAGGAGGTGTGCCGATGAGCCCAGAGGAGCCGGACGAGGCGGGGTCCACGCGGCCACCACGCCTCAGCCGCGAGCGCATCGTCGAAGCTGGCCTGGCCAGTATCGAGGCTCATGGTGTGGACCAGATGACCATGCGCAGCCTGGGCCGCGACCTCGGGGTTGAGGCGATGGCCCTGTACCGGTACGTCTCCGGGCGAGAAGATCTGCTGGAGGCGGTCGTGGAGAGCCTCCTGGACGGGCTCATCGAGCGCGTGGAGGCCGCGCAGACCACCAGCTGGCAGGAATACCTGCAGCACGTCGCGCACGAGATCCGCCAGATGGCCCTGGCCAACCCCACGGCGTTCCCCCTGGTGGTCTCGCGGCACCCAGCGGCGCCCTGGCTGCGACCGCCCTTGCGCGACATCGCCATGGTCGAGCACCTCCTGGCCACCCTGTGCGAGCGAGGCTTCAGCGACGACCAAGCGGTGGACACCTACAAGGCCTTCACCAGCTTCCTCGTCGGGTACCTGCTCTTGGAGGTTTCCACCCAGGTCGAGAATGTTGCCGCCGTGGACGAACCGATGAACGAGGGCAGCGCCGACATCCCAGAGCAAGACACGAGCGAAGATGTCGACTTCGGGCAGGCGCCGCACGTGGTGCGGATGCGCGACCGCCTCAGCCAGGACCACAGCGAGGCCGAGTTCGAGACCGGCCTCGAGAGCCTGCTCAACCGCATCGAGAACACCGTCTCGCACTAGCCCCGGTCCGGCCGGGGTGCCCGCGATGGGCGCATCGGGCCACCCGCGGGTCAGGCGGCCGTCTGTACGCCCCTGAACCCACCCCGATGCCTCGGGTCTTTACCACCGCCGAGGTTGCGGTCTAACCTGTCGATGTTTACAGCGTAAGCAGTTCGTTCATTCGGCTGCGCCAGGCAGGGGTAGGAGGGCTCATGGCCGTCGCGTGCAGTGAGTTCGTCCCATCAGTCCGGCCGGCGCGTCCGCGGGTCGCGGTCGTGACGGTGGTCCGAGGCGAGCATGGGGCGCTGTTGGCCCAGGTCGACGGACTGTCCGCGAGCACGTGGCCCCCCGACGTGCATGTCACCCTCGCGGTCGCGGATCGAGAGCTGAACCGCAACAAGCTGCCGATACGGTCCGACCGGTGGGAGACCTTCATCGTCTCCGGCAGGGACCTGCGACGAGCTCCCAGGGCCGCTTCCGGTCCTCGGTGATGCATGCCTGCGACGTGGCAATGAACGCTGGTGCTGAAGCGCTCGTGTTCGTCGATGTCCGGTGCCTGCCAGGCCGGCGCCTGCTGCAGACCTACGCCGAGCACGCCACCAACAGCACACAGACAACCCCAGTCCTGTGGAGCGCCGCCGAGGCCGTGCAGCTCGACGTACCACCGGGGAACCGTGTATCCCGTCTCGGGCGGGCTGGGGTCCCTCATCACATCAACACCGGTCCTCACCCACCCGAGCCCGACGACGGGACCGGCGATCGCGGTGGCAGGGTCCTAGGCCGCCGCTATCCGCCATGCGGTGGTTCACGTCGTCCTCGAGCCGAGCGGTGGCACGGTGCCCGTCTGGGTTGCGGGGTCATCGTCGGGGCGCTTACGTTTACGGTGTAAACGGACGGTGCATCAGGGCGCCGGCCACCATCACAGGAGGTTTCCGCATGTGGAACGAGGAACAGATCCAGTCCCTGCACAACGACGGTGTGGTCGTCGACCAGGATGGGGAGAAGGTCGGCAAGGTCGGCCAGGTCTACCTGGAGGACTCGACCGGTGAGCCCGCATGGGTGACGGTCAAGACCGGGCTCTTCGGCACCTCGGAGTCCTTCGTGCCCCTGCAGGGCGCCACCGTGCAGGACCAGGAGGTCCGGGTGCCGTACACCAAGGACCAGGTCAAGGACGCCCCCCGGGTCGAGGAAGACGGCCACATCTCGGTGGAGGAGGAGCGTGAGCTGTTCCGTTACTACGGCGGCCGGGACGGCCAGAAGAACGCGAACAACGGCGCACCAGCCACCCGCGACCAGGAAGACACCCGCACCGGCACCACCAGCCGAACCGACACCGCAACGGGCATGACCGACAGGACGGATACCGCCGCAGGCGCCGACGACACTGGGCGCGGCACCTACGACACCGACTCGGACGCCAGCATGGTCCGCTCCGAGGAGCAGCTGAACGTCGGCACCGAGAAGGTCACCACCGGCAAGGCCCGCCTGCGCAAGTACGTCGTCACCGAGCACGTCACCAAGACCGTCCCCGTCCAGCGTGAGGAGGTCCGCATCGAACGCGAGCCCCTCGATCAGCAGGACCGGGACCGCCTGTCCGGGGCCGACCTCGTCGAGGACGAGCAGGAAGTCACCCTCACCGAGGACCAGGTCGTCGTCGACAAGGAGACCGTTCCCGTCGAAGAGGTCCGTCTCGACACTGACACCGTCACCGAGGAGCAGCAGGTCAGCGACGAGGTCCGCAAGGAGCAGATCGACACCGACCTGCCCGACCAGCACCGCAACCACTGACCCACACCCCACCCGCGTCGGCCCTATCCCAACTGGGGGTGGGGCTGACGCGTGCGTTCCTGGGCATGAGTCCGGCAGTCGGGCATCTCTGAGCTGCGATTTCGTGACCCAGTACAGTGCGAGGGTGCTGCCCCATGTTAGTTACTGATGCACGTATGCTGCACGCGCGACGGGGCGAGGGCAGGGGCTCGAGCCTGCAGTGGGGGACACCGCGCATCTTCTCATGACCTCTCAGGTCGACATGCGGGTGTCACCGGCCCGTGCAGTGGTCCCCAACTTCCCGACATTCCTACTTTCTCACTGCTCAGCGGTCCAGTTCAGCGTGTAGGCGCGCGCCCAGCGATGGGGGTAGTGATACGCCCGTCGACGACCGTGACGAGATCATCCAGGGTGTCGCGGTGCCCGAGGTCGTGGGTGACGAGCAGGGTGGCGGTGTCGCGTTCGCGGGTGAGGCGGGAGATGAGTTCCATGATCTTCGCTCCGCGTTCTTGATCCAGGGCGCTGGTCGGCTCATCAACGAGGAGGACTTCGGGTTCGTGGACGAGGCCGCGGGCGATCGCGACCCGTTGCCGTTCCCCGCCGGAGAGCTGGTGCGTGCGCTTGCCTGCTTGCTCGGTGAGGCCGACGGCGTCGAGGAGTTCGTCGGCACGGGCGTCGATCTTCGCTCGCTGGTTCCGGCTGGTGCCGCCGCCGAGCCTGGCCATGACCTGCAACTGCTCGCGCGCCGTGAGCGCGGGCAGCAGGTTGGACTGCTGGAACACGATGCCGATGCGCTCACGGCGCAGTTGCGTGGCCTCGTGCTTCGAGAGCTGGGCGGCGTCGGTCATGTTGCTGCTGTTGCCGATGAGAACTCCGCCAGAGTCGGGGCGAAGAAGGGTCGCGGCGACGGCGAGGATGCTGGACTTGCCCGACCCGGAGGGGCCGGTGATGCCGGTGACGGTGCCGTTGGTCCCGCGGAGGGTGACGTTGTCAACGGCGGTGATGCGGTTCTCCCCGTCGGGGAAGGTGAGGGTGACGTTCTGTAGTTGGATCATCGGTTGCTCCCAAGGGCGGTGAGGGGGTCGGCTTTGGTGACGGAGCGCAGCGCGAACGCGGCTCCTGCGAGGCCGAGGACCGCCATCACGACGGCTGGGGCGACAGTGGTGATCGGGCTGATGACGAACGGGAGCGCCTGCCCCGCGAGAATGCCGAGCCCGATCACGGCGGCGAGGCCGACACCGATCCCGGCGACCAGAACGATGGACGCCTGGCCGAGTGAGTCGCGCACGAGCGACCCGGTGGTCGCACCGAGGGCTTTGAGCACGGCCATGTCGCTGGCACGCTGCATCGTCCAGACCGTGAAGAACGCGCCTACGACGAGGGCGGAAATCCCGAACAGCATCGCGATCATCAGCCCGAGCGACCCGATCTCGGATCGGAACGCTTCCAGGGCGGTCAAGCTCGCCAGCGGTGTTTCGGCGACCGTGCCGGTTGCTGCACCTATGGCCTCCCAGTCTGCGTCGGCGGTGACGGCGAGCACCGTCGCTTCGCCTGTGCCGCCGACGCGCTGACTTGCCTCGCTCCACGCCTCCGGGGTCATGACGATGACCGGGGTGTGGCTGTACCAAAGATCATCGCCAACGACGCTGACGGTGAAATCAGTGCCGGTGATCGAGATCGTGTCACCAGTCTCGACGCCGAGACCATCGGCGGCCCCGGAGGAGACACCGACCTGGTCGTCGTGAACCGGGGCGAGGTCGAACAGCGGGTTCGACTGGGCACCCGAAGCATGCTGCGGCAGCCCGTAGAGCGCAACCCCGGTCGGGTCGTCGGTGCCGCTGGCCGAGGCCCGCGATTGGACAATCCCGATGGGTGTCACCGACTCGACCCCGTCCGCCTGTGCCCATGCCGTGACCGTGTTCTCGTCGAGGGAGGAGGTTGCGTAGCTAGGGTCGCTGCTCTCGGGCTGCTGCAGCACGAGCCGGTCGCCGGGCAACTGCAGCACGGAGGAGATGTTCTGTGCGGCCAGACCCCCGGTGAGGCCGGAGAGGAAGCCGACGAGCAGGGTGATCAGGGCGACGACGGCCCCGATGAGGAGAAACCGGCCGCGGGCGAACCGCAACTCTCTCCACGCGACGAACACGATGATGCCTTTCCGCCCGCGCACTCTGCCCGAGCTACCCTCCAACTCTCCTTCGCGCAGGCAGGGCCGGGCATCGCCCAAACCGTGGGATTCACGGTCAAACTTTCGGTTGATGGCCGGGCAACACCGCTCGCATAGGCTTGGAGCGTCATGTCGCATTCGACCCTCGCCCCGGTGTTCACCGGTCTCCGGTTCGGCCTGCACACCCTCCTGATCGGGCTCGCGGGCTTCACGGTTGTGCGCGCATACGTCGTCTCCTCGCCGGCTGCGACATGGACGCTGGTCATGGGGATCGCGTTCGTCGCGGTGTATCTCGCGGGTGCATGGGCGGCGCGGGCACAAGGCGAGTCAGGGGTGTCCCGGCGCGGTGACGCCGTCGGCTGGATCGTCGCGCTCACGTTGTTGTGGGCGGTGCTGACGTGGCTGAGCCCCGAGGGGGCCTACCTCGTCTTCCCGCTGTTCTTCCTCTACCTCCACGTCCTGCCCGGACGTGGAGGGGTCGCGGCGATCGTGGTCACGACCGCGTTCGCGATCCTCGCCCTCGGCCTCCATCTCGGGTTCAGCGTCGGCGGGGTGATCGGCCCACTGGTGGGCGCCGGCGTCGCCCTACTGATCGGGCTCGCCTACCGTGCGCTTCGGCGTGAAGCCGAAGAGCGCGAACGGCTCGTTGCCGAGCTGATCCGCACTCGGCAGCACCTCGCCCAGACCGAACGCGAACAGGGCGCACTGGCGGAGCGCGCCCGGCTCGCTCGTGAAATCCACGACACCGTCGCCCAGGGCCTGTCCTCGATCCAGATGCTGTTGCGTGCCGCTGAACCCGACACCCCCGAACCCGGTGCCGGGTACGTGCGGCTCGCCCGTGAGACCGCGGCCGACAGCCTCGCGGACACGAGGCAGATCATCCGCGAGCTCACCCCGACCCGGCTCGGCGACGGACTCGCCCCCGCCCTGCACCGCCTCGGTCAGGAACAGTCCGACCGCGCGTCCATCCCTGTCGAGGTGAGTGCCGAGGAACTCGACTTGCCGATGGGAACCCAGATCGCGCTGCTGCGAATCTTTCAGGGCGCGCTCTCGAACACGATCCGCCACGCGAACGCCACCCACATCACCGCCGAACTCACCCGAGACAACGCCACGGTATCTCTGGTGGTACGCGACGACGGGCGCGGCTTTGAGGTGTCCTCCGCGGTCGCCGACTCGCACGAGGCTGACTCCTTCGGGTTGCACGCCATGCGTGAGCGCCTCGAACAACTCGACGGCACCCTCACCATCGCCTCGGCCCCTCAACAGGGCACCACCGTCACCGCGCGACTGCCGCTTCTCACCGGAAGCGAGGCGGCATCGTGATCCGCATCGTGCTTGCCGATGACCACCCCGTCGTCCGCACGGGCTTGCGGGCGATGCTCTCAGGCGACCCCGGCCTCGACGTGATCGGGGAAGCGGCAACCCCTGACGGTGTCGTCGCCCTCGCGAGCGATCTGGTACCGGACGTGGTGCTCATGGACTTGCAGTTCGGCACCGACCAGACCGGAGCCGACGCGACCCGCCGCATTCGCGCACTCAACCATCCGCCTGCCGTGCTGGTGCTCACGAACTACGACACCGACAGCGACATCCTCGGCGCCGTCGAAGCCGGAGCCAGCGGCTACCTCCTCAAAGACGCCCCACTCGAGGAGCTCATCGCTGCAATCCGCGCCGCAGCCGCAGGCGAGACCGCCCTCGCCCCCGCGATCGCAGGACGACTGCTCGCCCGGATGCGTTCCCCGCAACCCAACCTCAGCGCCCGCGAGACCGAAGTGCTGCGACTCGTCGCAGACGGCGCGACGAACAACGACATCGCGGCACGACTGCATATCAGCGACGCGACCGTGAAATCACACCTCGTGCACATCTACACCAAGCTCGGCGTCTCCTCCCGCACCGCCGCCGTCGCTTCTGCACGCGACTCCGGCCTGCTGCGGTGAAGGCAGGGAATGTCCGCTGAATGGTGTTTCTGGCCTGACACGCCGGCACGGCCGGCGGGGAAGGTCATGCGATGACCGAGAAGAACACGAGCGTGAGCTCGATGCCCAAGAAGGTGAAGAAGACGGCCTCGTGCAGCGAGGCCGAGCAGGCCGCGGTCCGGGAGCTGGTCAAGGCCGCCCGGGCCCGCGGTCAGGCCTGACCGGCCCGGACGGGCTGCTCAGTCGATCACCGCGATTGTCCTGGAGACCGCGCTGGAAGAGGAGCTGACCGAGCACCTCGGCCACGAAAAGCATCAGGCACCCACTGCGGAGAGCGGCAACATCCGCAACGGCACCCGCCCCAAGACGTTGCTCACCGACGCCGCCGGGGAGCTGAGCATCGCGGTCCCGCGGGATCGGGCCGGCACGTTCGAGCCGGTCATCGCCCAAGTTGCGACAACGGCGCCTGTCGGACGTGGACGCCGTCGCGATCAGCCTGTTCGCGAAAGGGCTGACCACCGGCGAGATGAGCGCGCACTTCCGCGAGGTGTATGGCGCATTTATCTACAAGGACGCTGTCTCGAGGATCACCGACAAGGTCCTCGAGGAGATGGCCGCCTGGGCCAGCCGCCCGTTGCAGGGCGTGTACGCGGCCATCTTCATCGGCGCGATCTACATCGAGGTCCGCGACGGCCAGGTCGGCAACCAACCCTTCTACGCCGCGATCGGGTCGACCTGGGTGGGCGCCGTGACGCGCTTGGCCTGTGGGCCGGCCAGGGCGGCGGCGAGTCCGCGAAGTTCTGGATGAACGTGCTGGCGAACCTGAAGAACCGCGGCGTGCGGGATGTCTTCTTCATCGTCTGCGACGGGCTCAAAAGACTACCTGACAGCGTGCACGCGGTGTTCCCGCAGGCCATCGTGCAGGCGTGCATGATCCACCTCATCCGAGCCACCCTGCGGTGCGCGAGCCGCAAGTACTGGGACCAGCTGGCAGGGGACTTGCGCCGCATCTACACCGCACCCTCGGTGGAGGCGGCGTGGGTGGGGTTCGAGGAGCTGGAGGAGAAATGGGGCAAGCCCTACCCCGCGATCGGCGAAGATGTGGAGAGCGTCGTGGGAGGAGTTCATCCCCTTCCTGGCCTAGGACGTGCAGATCCGCCGGGTGCTGTTCTCCACCAACGCCATCGAGTCCTTGCGCGTCAGGTACCGGCGGGCGGTCACCGTGCGCGGGCACTCCCCGACCGAGCAGGCCGCCCTGAAGTGCCTCTACCTGGTCACCCGGGGGCTGGACCCCAAGGGCACCGGCCAGGCACGAGGGACCATACGGTGGAAGCCCGCGCTCAACGCTTTTCGCCGTCACCTTCGCCGACCGCATGCCGGCCGCGGAGAACCTCTGAGATGAACGCCAGAATCACCGTTCATCGGACAGACCCTCTCTGAACTTGCTGGCTCAGTGACGACCGTTTTCGAGCCGGGTGCGCCCTGATTTACTGCTCGACCATGACGGGGCCGCGCCTCGGGGGCCACGTACACTGGCTGCTCGGCTGGGCAGTTGGGTCTGTTGCGCCCCTTCGGACGGTAAGAGTCCCGTGGAGCGTCGTTACTCGCCCCGTGGTTCTCCATCGAACCTGCCTGGGCTAGCGTCCGTCAGGACGCCCAGGTCCTCTAGGCCCAGGTGTCTGAGCTGCCCTCAGCCACGAACGGACACGGGGGTGGGCTCGGCTTGCGCAGCGATCACCCCGGCGACGGTGGGTGTTCAATCGTCGGTCCGCGCAGTGACCCGTATGACCCCGTGGGCGCCGCGCTCGGCGTCGGCCATGGCGTGGGAGACGAACGGGTAGGACCCCGCCTCGGGGAAGGTCAGCTCGACGAAGCCGCCCTGGGCGGCCATGAGGCCCAGGGTCTGTGCTCCAGCGTCCTCGGCCGGACCCTGGGGGCCCCCGAGACGCCATGCCCCTTCGGCGTAGACGGTGTCGAACTGGCCGCCGACGACGTGGAAGGACGTCGAACGGTTCGGGCCGGCGTCCAGCACCCAGAGCCGCACGCGGTCTCCGACCACGGCGTCGAGAACGTGCTCGTCGTACTGGTTGGCGATGCCGTTGAAGGTGACGAAGGTCGGCCGGTCCGAGGCGGCCGCCACGGCGTCGACCTCCGCCGCAGGCGCTTCTGCGTGATCCGTGGCGGGGGAGAGGTGTACCTCGGACTGGACGAGCAAGTACTCCTGGTCGACCGGTGGCAGGCCCTCGGGTGGGTCGATGATGACGGCGCCGTGCATGCCGGCCGAGATGTGGCTGGTCATGGGCATGGTCGAGCAGTGGTACATCCAGATCCCGGCCCGCTGTGCGGTGAAGTTATAGACGAGCGACTCCCCGGGTGGGATGGTCCGCATCGGCTCGTCAGGGGCCAGGGCCCCGGCGTGGAAGTCGATCGAGTGACCCATCGTCCCGTCGTTGACCAGGGTGATCTCGAAGACGTCCCCCACCTTGCCGCGCAGCGTCGGACCCGGGACCCGACCGTTGAAGGTCCAGCGGAGCTGGGTGATGCCGGGGGCGACCTCGAGCTCCTCCTCGGTCGCCCTGAGAGTGAGCTCATGCGTGGTGCCCGCCTTCGTCGTCACCGGCGACAGAGCTGGGTCAACCGGGTCCGTCACCGGGGTCTGCGGGTCGAGGTGCATCGAGGCTGGGCCGTCGGTGTCGTTTCCCTCGGTGTCGTGGCTGGCGTGGTCCTCAGCGGCGGTGGACACCTGGTCGTCCCCGGTCACCACGACGTCCAGGACCATCCCCATCTGCCGGTGGCCCACGATCGTGCACCAGCCCTGCACCGGCTCACCAACGACACCCAGGTCGAGCGTGGCGGACTCGCCGGGGGCCAGGCGGGGCGTGCGCTGGTCGAGGACCTGCAGGTCGTGCACGGTGGTCGGGTCGGTGTTGGTCAGCTCGACGACCAGACGATCACCGCGGGTCACCTCGATACGGGCGGGCTGGAAGCGCATGTCGACGGCGGCCACCTGGACGGTGGTGGTGCTACCGGTGGGGGCGACCGCGACCGCCCGACCGGTCGACGTGCCCCCCGTCAGACCGGCTGCGGCAGGGTCGAGCGCGACGCCGACGGATACGGCCAGCACGAGCGCGGACACCGCAGCCACCAGCTGCCCGCCGGACCAGACTGGCGGCATCCGGTCGGGCTCGCCGGCGGGGGTCCTCGGCGTGGGGGCCGCCCCGGCCGGGCGTTCTCCCCGGGCGCGGGCCGTCTCCACCTCTTTCTTCGCGCGCACCGCGGCGCGGATCCCGGCGAGCATCAGCGGGACGAAGGCGGCAAGGGCGAGTACGACGAGAACGGACAGGAGGACGCGAACGATGCTCGGGACGGGCAGCAGGCACAGGAGCAGGCCGGCGTTGACGACGACGAGCCGCGCGGTGCCCCATCGGTCGAACCACGCCTGCCCGGCGCGCACGACGGTCTTGCCGCCGCCGAGCACCGACGGGACCAGGTAGGACAGCGCTCCCGGCAGCAGCTGTGCGGCGAACCCGACGACGAGGATCGCGGTGGTGGGGCCGAAGCCGTCGGTGAACTCGGCCCATGTCTGCGTGGTCGAGAGCCGCACGAGGACGACCACGATGCCGGCCAGCCACCAGCCCAGCGACAGACCGACCGAGGCCGGGGCGAACTCGCGCGGGCGGGCGGTCCGAGCCGGCGCGAGGACCGCGGAGGCCCACCACGCCAGCGCCACGGCATACACGGCGAGCGCGGCGACGGTGACCCAGCGCAGGTCGGCCAGCGCACCCGCCACGAGCAGTACGATCGCGCCGACGAGCCCGGGCAGGGCCTGGCGCGCGCGCCGTTCCGCCTCGGGTCCGATGGGGGTGCGCAGCATCGTGGGCCACAGGGTGAGCAGGGTGCCGGCGACGGTGAGCCCGACCCAGCCGAGGACGTTGACGGTGATGTGCGCCAGCAGGAGGCGGCCGTGCGTCGTGTCGTCGAGACCCAGCGCGAGGGTGGCGCCCAGGGCCACGCCGACCGGAAGGCAGACGGCCGCGGCCAGGTAGTACCGCACGGTCACCCGGAACCGGCCCGGTAGCGCCGAGCGAAGTCGGCGGAAGAGCTGGACACCGTGCCAGACGACGGCGGCGGTGATCATCGCGGCGCCCGTCGCGGTGACCCACCACTGGACCGTGGGCACGCCGACCAGGGTGGTCGTGGTGCCGCCCAGGAGCAGGACCAGGCGGTGGTTCTGTCGGCGACGGTCGTCCAGGCCGGGTGCGGTCTTCAGCAGCGCCTGGCTGAAGTGGGTGCTCCACACCATGATCGAGTGCGTCAGGGCGCCGAGTAGCACCAGGTGCACCATGAGCCACCGGGAGCCGGGCACGAAGGGGTGCACCAAGGTCGTGATCACCGCGAGCACCATCCAGAGCACGCCGGGGTAGTCGCGCAGCGGCCACCTGCCCCGTGCGCCGCCCGGACGGGCGGGACCGGCCGGTCGCGGGGCGTCGGGGACGGCAGGGCTGGTCAGGGCAGGCATGCGGGCTCGTGTTCCTCGGTCGTTGGGGTGGGGAGACGGTGGCGGGTATGGCGGGTCCGTGCGGCTCGGTGGCGCCGTGCGCCGGCCGAGGTGATGGCCGACACCGTGACGAAGAGCAGGACGGCTGCGACGTTGCCGATGAGCGCGGCGTGCCAGCCGGTCGTCGTGCCGACGGCCACCGTCAGGACCCGACCGAGCAGGGTGGTGTGCAGCAGGACCAGGGGGCCCCACATGAGCGTGGTGTAGGGCAGGCGCACCCGTAGCACGGCGGGCAGGATCACCGGGGCGTGGGCCAGGATCATCGACATCGCGAAGCCGAGGAAGGTGGCGTGGACCACGATGTCGTAGCCGGCGGCGGAGGACGCCGGCGACCCCGTGAGGACCAGGCCCAGTCCGGTGACGGCCAGCCAGGCGTACCCCATGAGCAGCGCAGCCGCGGCGAAGCGTGGCAGGCCGGTCGAGCGGACCAGCCGGCGCGCCACGTCGTGACGCCCGAGCCAGGCGGTCAGGAGCAGCAGGGAGACCCCCAGCAGGCGCCCTCCGGTCGTGGGCCACAGCACGGCCGCCACGGCGGCGCCGCTCAGGCCTGTGGCGTGGGCGGTGAGGGTGACCCGGGCAAGGGTCGGCATCGCCAGGCGGGCCAGCTCGACACGCTCGGCGCCGATGGTCAGCACGACGAAGCCGATCAGCAGCGGCACGACGGCTGCCACCTGGACGCGTGTGAGCAGCAGCGCGGCCGCGGCGGCGAGGACGGCGCCGAGAGCCTGGACGGCCACGAGCAGGTCGCCGTTACGCCGCCACAGCGCGAGGTAGACCACGACGAGCAGCAGCATGCCCTGCACGAGTAGCAGCCGTCCGAGCAGCGGCTGGGGCAGCATGACCAGGGCGAGGGCCCCGGCGCCCAGCAGTGCAGGCGCGAGGAGGGACCAGGCCGCGCGCAGGGCGACGGCGCGTTCGAGCGCGATGACGGTGCCGAGGAACCCGAGCACCATGAGCGGCCCGTGCAGGACCGCGAGCCGCGCGCTGCCGACGGGGGCGGGCAGACCGGCCAGGGTGAGGGCGGCGTCCAAGCCCCCCAGCAGGGCCAGTCCGCCGCCGGCGATGAGCAACGGGGTGCAGCGCGGGCTACGGCCGGCGAGGCCCGTGCTCGTCCTCATCCTGGGTGCGGTGCCTGTCCCCGCGCCTTGCCCATCGGGGTCGGCGTCGCCTCGTCCACCTCGGCCCAGTCGGGGGCGTCGAGAGCGATCGCCGCAGCGGGGAACAGTCCGTTGTCCTCCCTGTCGATGTGGTGACGCAGGTCGTGCAGGAAGGTGTCGACGAGCACGGGGTCGACGTCCGCGCCGGCCCGCCGGATCGCCTCGAGCTGGGCATCAAGCGTGGTGTGCTCCGAGCAGAGGCTGTCGATGTGGTCGGTGAACTCCTCCTGGCGGCGCAGTACGGCGAACAGCCCGGTCTCCTCGTCGCGGGTGTGCGGGTGCAGCAGCGCCTCGACCCGGTCGACGGCCGCCACGACCTGCGGGGTACTGCCGCCCTCGCACGCCCGGCGCAGCTCACCGGAGGCGTTGATGATGTCGGTGTGCTCAGCCATGAACCGGCCGATGACCCTGATCGACTCGCAGCCGCAGTAGGTGCACATCTCAGGCGGAGCGGGTGAACCGCAGCGTCCAGGCCTCGGGGCCGCGGCCCCGGTAGTCCCAGCTGATGGCCCCTCCCTCGCGGTCGGTGATCTGGGCGAGCAGCGGCAGGGGGTCGTGCGGGGCGACGAGGTCCATCTGCTGTCCCGGACGCAGCCCGGACAGGGCGCCGAGGATGCTCGCGTGGCGGATCGCGTGGGGGATCTCGCGGGCGTCGAGGGCGGGCACGCCCTCGTCGGTGCAGCCGCAGCCGCAACCGCGCTCGCGGACCTCGGCGAGGGGGAGCTCGGTGTGGGTCATGGGGTCCTCCGGTGTTCGTCGTGGACGGTGGTGGGAAGCTGGCAGGCAGTCGGTCAGCCGGGCTTCAGGGCGCCCGGGCGGGCGTAGCGCATCCAGGTGATGGCCACGCACATCACGGCCCAGGCGATGCCGATCAGGTAGAAGAGCGTCGGGCTCATGATCGTCAGGCCGACGCCGAAGAGGAACGGGCCGAAGGCGGCGACCGCGGCCGTCCACCCGATGACACCGCCGGCCTGCCGGCGTTCGAAGATCATGGGCATCTGCTTGAAGGTCGAGGCGTTGCCGATGCCGGCGAAGAGGAAGATCGCGAGCATGCCGAGGAGGAAGTGCCGGAAGTCTCCGCTCAGCGCCTCGGCGGAGCTGGTGTCCGGGGTCAGCGCCGGGATGGTCACGGCGATCGAGGCGATGAGTCCCAGCCCGGAGATGAGGGTCCAGATGGCGCCGCCCATCCGGTCGGTGAGCGGGGAAAACAGCACCCTGGCACCGGCGCCGATGAGGGGGCCGAGGAAGACGAAGGCGACCACGTCGGGCACGTCATACCCGGGGATGAGCATCTGTGCGTCCGGGCCGGAGCCGCTGACGATCTGTTCGTTGCCGATGCCGTAGAGGTTGGCCATGAGCAGCCCGAACTGTGCCGAGAGCCCGGAGAAGGTGCCGAAGGTCATGATGTAGAGCACCGTCATCCACCAGGTGTCCTGGTTGGAGAAGATGTCGAACTGCTGGCGGATGTTGGCCTTGACCGGGACCGACTTGAGCATCGTCCAGGCGAGCACGGCGCCGACGACCATGAGCGGGATCCAGACGAACGCCGCGTTCTGGTACCAGACCTGCTGGGCCTGCTGGCCCGGCATCTGCAGCTGCTGGCTGCTGCCGAAGAGCGCCAGGGCACCCAGCGCGATGAGGTAGGGCGTCAGCAACTGGACCAGCGAGACGCCGAAGTTGCCGATCCCGGCCTGCAGGCCGAGCGCGGTGCCCTGCTTCCTCTTCGGGAAGAAGTAGGAGGTCGACGGCATGAAGCCAGAGAAGGCTCCGCCGCCGATGCCGGCGAGGAAGGCGAGGACCATGAGCTCCCAGTAGGGGGCGGTCGGTGCCTGCACGCGCACGCCCCAGCCGAGGGTGGAGGCGATCAGCAGCAGCGTGGTGAGGCTGACCATCTTGCGCGTGCCCAGCATCGGGGGCAGGACCATCCACACCAAACGGAACAGTCCGGCGGACAGACCGGGCATGGCGGCCATCCAGTACAGCTGGCTCTTGGTGAACTCGTAGCCCAGCGCGTTGAGCTTGGGGATGATCGCGCTCGGCAGGAACCATGCCACGAAGGCGAGCGTGAGGCAGAAGGTGGTGATCCACAGGGTCCGCCAGGCCAGACCCTTGTCCCAGGTCTGCTCGTTCTCCGGGTCCCAGGACTGCAGCCACTCCCCTCCGGTGCGGCGGTTGTCGACGGTGCTCATGCGCGGGTCTCCTCAAAGGTGGTGCCGTGGGTGGAGCCGGCCAGGATGCCGGCGGGGGCGGCTGGGGGCCCTGCGCCGGGACCTCGATGTCGGCGGACACCTCGGGCGAGCGCTCGTGCAGCATCCGCACGACTGTCAGGTGCATCCACACCAGGCAGAGGGCGGTGAGCAGGAAGATGACGAAGAAGGTGGACGTGGGGAAGCCGGACCAGGCCGTGGTGTAGGCGAACAGCGGCGGGAGGAAGAAACCACCCAGGCCGCCGAGCATGCCCACGAGGCCGCCGACCGGGCCCACGTTGCCGGGGAAGTACTCGGGGATGTGCTTGTAGACCGCGGCCTTGCCCACGCCCATGGCACAGCCGAGCAGGAACAGCAGGAGGGTGAAGGGCACGATGTGCATCGCGTAGCCCAGGTGCTCCGACTGCGTCCCGTCCGCGTGGTTGATGACGACGTGGCCGTTGGGCATCATGAGGACGCCCGAGGTGGCCAGCATGACGAAGAAGGTGCCGTACATCGCCCGGCGTGCGCCCCAGCGGTCGGAGAACCAGCCGCCGACGGGCCGCAGCAGCGAGGCAGGGAAGATGAACACCGCGGTGAGCAGGCCTGCTGCGGCCAGGGAGACGCCGTAGTTGTTCATGTAGTAGAGCGGCATCCACGCGGACAGCGCGACGTAGGCGCCGAACACGGCGACGTAGTAGAGGCTGAACCGCCACACCCGCACCTGCGACAGCGGCGCGAGCATCTCGCCCAGGGGCCTGCTGGCCCCGGGCATCCGGTCCTGGGAGGGGGTGAGCAGCCAGAGCGTTGTCGCCATGACCAGCAGCAGGACGGCGTAGACGACGGGGATGAGACGCCAGCCGCCCTGCAGGCCCAGGACCA
Organism: Serinicoccus sp. CNJ-927; assembly: GCF_001942435.1. Lineage (NCBI taxonomy): Bacteria > Bacillati > Actinomycetota > Actinomycetes > Micrococcales > Ornithinimicrobiaceae > Serinicoccus > Serinicoccus sp. CNJ-927. The sequence continues at coordinate 36,099 of NZ_MKKF01000044.1, forward strand.
CCGTGGTGCCGGCGGTGGCCGCGATGATCGGGGGACCGATGAACTTGGTCACCGACGCGCCGACGTTGCCGGCGCCGAAGAGCCCGAGAGCGAAACCCTGCCGCTCGCGCGGCGCCCAGGCGGCGTTCCAGGCGATGCCCACACTGAAGGCGTTACCGGCGAAGCCGACGAGGAACGCCAGCACCAGCAGCATCGCGTAGCTCTCGGCGAGGCTGACCAGGAAGGCCGGCACCGCGGTGATGGCGAGCATGGCGGTCATCACCTTGCGTCCGCCGATCCGGTCCGCGAGCATCCCGGCGGGCAGGCGCCACATCGCCCCGTTGAGCACGGCCAGCGCGCTGACCCAGGAGAGCTGGGTGTCCGTGAGCCCGAACTCCTCCTGGATGGGCTTGCCCAGGATGCCGAACATCAGCCACACGGCGAACATCAGCGTGAACGCCACGGTGGACGTCCACATGACCCGTGTGGCGCCGGAGGGCGAGGCCGACACCGGGCCGGTCGCGGGGGCAGGGGTGCTCATGTCTCTCCTCATTAAAAGGAATGGACTCATCTAAATAATGTCCGCGCTGATCCTACACCCCGTAGGAGGCTGCTCCGCGCCAGGAGGGTTGTGGCGTACGCGACGCCCGAATTTGAGCACGACGAGATGTCGTAATAATACGTCTACCTGCGATTTTGTCGAGGGTCACCTCATCGGCGGCCCTGATTGCGCATGGGGTGACACGTGGCTTAGATTGAGCGGGAAACGTCCACTAAAAGGAGTCCTCGATGTCCGGTACCGAGCCCGCCGGGCCGTCCCGTGGGGCAGACTCCTTGATGGCGTCCGCCGTCCGACGCTCGATCGTCGAGCAGCTGCGTGCACTGCCGCCACTGGCCGTGTCCGGCCGCCCCACCCGTGACACCGGCCTGACCGCCGCCGAGCTCGGCCAGGAGCTGGGGCTGCACAGCACGACGGTGCGCTTCCACCTCGACCAGCTGGTCGACGGCGGCCTGGTGGACACCCACGTCCTGCGTAGCGGTGGCGCGGGCCGTCCAGCCAAACGGTATGTCGCCTCGGCCGAGGCGCAGGCGGTACCGGAGCCCGCGATCGAGGGGCCTTTCCAGGTCCTGGCGACCGTGCTGGCCAGCGCGCTGGATCCCACCCAAGGCGAGAGCCCGACCCCTGAGGAGGCGGGGGCCCAGTGGGTGCGTCGACGGCTGGGGGTCGACGGGACGGAGCCGCTGGCCGAACCCGCCCGCACCACCGGTGAGTGGGTGGGCAAGGTGGGGGGCGTGGTCGACCTGCTCCAGGAGTGGGGCTACACCCCCGACCTCGAGATGTCCGGCCGGCACGGCGACGTGCGCATCACGCTGCGCGACTGCCCCTTCCTCGACCTGGCCCGGGAGAGCCCGGAGGTCGTGTGTGGAGTGCACCGGGGGCTGCTGAAGGGTGCCCTGGAGGTGGCCGGTGAGGACGCGGCGGGCGTCAGTCTCCGTCCGTTCGTGGCCCCCGCCACCTGCCATGCGCTGCTGCTGCGCGACCGTACCCCGCCAGGCGAGCGCATCGAGCCCGGACCCTCGCGCTGGGAGTCCTCCCAGCACGCCGTCCCGGCGGACGATCCCGAGACCCCGACCGACACCACACCAGGAGACCCCGCATGAGCGACACCACCTCTGCCCGCCTCGACGGCCCGCTCAGCCAGGCGCTGGTCGGAACCCGCCGGTTCTTCACCCGGGGGCGGGTCTCGGAGGACCGGCGGACGCTGAGTCTGGAGGGCGGACGCAGCGGCGACTCCTTCTACCGTGACCGCTGGAGCCACGACAAGGTCGTCCGCTCCACGCACGGCGTCAACTGCACCGGCTCGTGCTCCTGGAAGGTCTACGTCAAGGACGGGATCATCACCTGGGAGGCCCAGCAGACCGACTACCCCTCGACCGGCGCGGACAAGCCGGAGTACGAGCCGCGCGGCTGCCCCCGCGGGGCGGCTTTCTCCTGGTACACCTACAGCCCGACCCGGGTGCGCTACCCCTACGTGCGCGGCACCCTGCTGGAGATGTTCCGAGCCGCCCGCCAGCAGTACGGCGACCCGGTGCTGGCGTGGGCGTCGATCGTTCAGGACGAGGAGAAGGCACGGGCCTACAAGGCGGCGCGCGGCAAAGGCGGCCTGGTGCGGGCCAGCTGGGAGGACGTCATCGACCTCGTCGCGGCCGCGCACGTCTACACCGTCAAGCGGTTCGGCCCGGACCGTATCGCCGGCTTCTCCCCGATACCGGCGATGTCCCCGGTGTCCTACGCCTCCGGTGCCCGGTTCCACGAGCTCATCGGTGCGCCGATGCTCTCCTTCTACGACTGGTACGCCGACCTGCCCAACGCCTCCCCGCAGATGTTCGGCGACCAGACCGACGTCCCCGAGTCCGGCGACTGGTGGGACGCCGGCTACCTCATCATGTGGGGCTCCAACGTCCCACTGACCCGCACCCCCGACGCGCACTGGATGGTCGAGGCGCGCTACCGCGGCCAGAAGGTCATCGCGGTCGCGCCGGACTACGCAGACAACGTCAAGTTCGCCGACGAGTGGGTCGCCTCCGCCCCGGGCACCGACGGTGCGCTGGCGATGGGTATGGGGCACGTCGTCATGCGTGAGTTCTTCGTGGACCGCCAGGTCGACTTCTTCACCGACTACAACCAGCGCTTCACCGACCTGCCCTATCTCGTGACGCTCGACGACGCCGGTGACGGTAGCTACCGTCCGGGCAAGTTCCTCGTCGCCGGCGATCTGGCGGACCACCCAGAGGCGGGCAGCGAGAACGCCATGTGGAAGCCGGCCGTCCTCGACGGTGCGACCGGTGAGGTCGCGATCCCGAACGGGTCGATCGGCCACCGCTTCGGCGAGGAGGGCGAAGGCCGATGGAACCTCGACCTCGGCGACATCCGCCCGGTGCTCTCGCTCTACGGCGGCACCGCCGAGGCGGTCGAGGTCGCGCTGCCACGTTTCGACAACCTCGAGGGCCACCAGGTGCTGGAGCGACGCGGCGTGCCGGTCCGCCGGGTCGGAGACCGGCTGGTCACCACGGTCCTGGACCTCCTGCTCGCCCAGTACGGCGTGGGCCGCGACGGGCTGCCCGGCACCTGGCCGTCCGGCTACGACGACCCCTCGGCCCCCGCCACCCCCGCCTGGGCGGCCGAGATCACCGGTGTCCCGGCCGAGCAGATCATCCGCATCGGCCGGGAGTGGGCGCAGAACGCCATCGACACGCAGGGCCGCGGGATGATCCTCATGGGCGCCGGTATCAACCACTGGTACCACTCCGACCAGATCTACCGTGCCCTGCTGGTGCTGACCTCGATCACCGGTTGCCAGGGCCGCAACGGCGGTGGCTGGGCGCACTACGTCGGCCAGGAGAAGGTCCGCCCGATCATGGGCTTCCAGCACCTCGCCTTCGCGTTGGACTGGGTGCGCCCACCGCGACACATGAACCAGACCGCGTACTGGTACGTCCACACCAGCCAGTACCGCTACGACACCTTCGACGCCGACGCGGTCAACGGCGCGACCGGCGCATTCACCGGCCGGTCCACGATGGACCTGCTCGCCCAGGCGGTCCGGCTGGGCTGGGTCCCGTCCTACCCGCAGTTCGACCGTAGCTCACTGCAGGTCGCCGACGAGGCCGCCGAGGCCGGCATGGCCGCCGCAGACTACGTGGCCAGTCGGCTGAAGGACGGCACGCTGCGGTTCGCGGTGGAGGCCCCGGAGCACCCGGACAACTACCCCCGGGTCCTGTCGCTGTGGCGCTCCAACCTGCTCGGCTCCTCGGCCAAGGGCAACGAGTACTTCCTCAAGCACCTGCTGGGGACCGACCATGCGGTGAAGGCGACGCAAGCCTCACCAGAGCACCGGCCGCAGGACGTGGCCTGGCCCGAGCAGGCCGGCGAGGGCAAGCTCGACCTGCTGCTGACGCTCGACTTCCGGATGACCAGCTCCACGTTGTTCTCCGACGTCGTGCTCCCGGCCGCGACGTGGTACGAGAAGCACGACATCAACACCACGGACATGCACCCGTTCATCCACTCCTTCAACCCTGCGATCGCCCCGCCGTGGCAGGCCAAGAGCGACTGGGAGGCGTGGAAGGCCATCGCCCGGCGCTTCTCCGAGCTGGCGGTCGAGCACCTGGGCACCCGCAAGGACGTCGTGACCAAACCGCTGTGGCACGACACCCCGGAGGCGATGGCGACCGTGCACGGCCGGGTCCAGGACTGGCGCACCGGCGAGGTCGAGCCGGTCCCGGGACGCACCATGCCGGTGGTCGCCGAGGTCGAGCGCGACTACACGGCCGTCTACGAGAAGATGACCTCGATCGGCCCGCTGCTGGAGAAGGTCGGCATGCTGACCAAGGGCGTGAAGTACGAGGTCGGCCGCGAGGTCGACATCCTGCGCCGACGCAACGGCACCGTCCGCGGGGGCGTCGCGGACGGGCAACCGAAGATCGAGACCGATATCCAGGTCGCCGACGCGATCATGCACCTGTCCGGGGTCAGCAACGGCCACCTGGCGACGCAGGGGTTCCGGTTCCTGGAGAAGCGGACCGGCACCCAGCTGCACGACCTGTCGGCCGAGCACGAGGGCAAGCAGATCACCTTCGCCGACACCCAGGCCGCGCCGGTACCGGTCATCACCTCCCCGGAGTGGTCCGGCTCGGAGAGCGGAGGGCGCCGCTACGCACCGTTCACGATCAACATCGAACGCTCCAAACCGTTCCACACCCTGACCGGCCGGCAGCACTTCTACCTCGACCACGACTGGGTGCAAGGGATGGGCGAGTCGCTGCCGACCTACCGGCCGCCGCTGAACATGACCACGCTCTTCGGCGAGGACCCGGTCGGTCAGCAGAGCGACCACGACGGTGCGGTCGCGGTCGCGGTCCGCTACCTGACCCCGCACAGCAAGTGGTCCATCCACAGCGAGTACCAGGACAACCTGTTCATGCTCTCGCTCTCGCGCGGCGGCCAGACCATCTGGATGTCCGACGTGGACGCGGCAAAGATCGGCGTGCGGGACAACGACTGGATCGAGGCGGTCAACCGCAACGGCGTGGTCGCCTGCCGGGCCATCGTCAGCCACCGGATGCCCGAGGGCACGGTCTTCATGCACCACGCCCAGGACCGGCTCATCGACGTGCCGCTGACCGAGACCGACAACAAGCGCGGCGGCATCCACAACAGCCTCACGCGGATCCTGCTCAAGCCGAGCCACATCGTCGGCGGCTACGCCCAGTTCTCCTACTTCTTCAACTACATCGGGCCCATCGGCAGCAACCGTGACGAGGTCACGGTCATCCGCCGGCGCACCGCCCCGGTGACGTACTGAACCACCCGACGCACGACATACCGACTTGAGGAAAAGAGACAACATGCGCGTCATGGCACAGATGGCCATGGTCATGAACCTGGACAAGTGCATCGGGTGCCACACCTGCTCGGTCACCTGCAAGCAGGCGTGGACCAACCGTCAGGGCACCGAGTACGTCTGGTTCAACAACGTCGAGACCCGACCGGGCCTGGGCTACCCCCGGGGCTACGAGGACCAGGAGGAGTGGAAGGGCGGCTGGATACGGGCCGACAACGGCCGGCTCAAGCTGCGCGCCGGCGGACGCCTCAACAAGATGCTCAACATCTTCTCCAACCCCAAGATGCCCTCGATCCAGGACTACTACGAGCCCTGGACCTACGACTACGAGACGCTGCTCAACGCCCCGGCGCAGGACACCTTCCCCGTCGCGCGGCCCAAGTCGCTCATCTCGGGCAAGGACATCAACATCGAGTGGTCGGCCAACTGGGACGACGACCTCGGCGGTTCCACCGAGCACGCCGCCAAGGACCCGATGCTCAAGGGCATCGAGGACAAGGTGAAGTTCGAGTTCGAGCAGACGTTCATGTTCTACCTGCCGCGGATCTGCGAGCACTGCCTCAACCCCAGCTGCGCTGCCTCCTGCCCCTCCGGGGCCATCTACAAGCGCGAGGAGGACGGCATCGTGCTGGTCGACCAGGACAAGTGCCGCGGCTGGCGCATGTGCGTCACCGGCTGCCCCTACAAGAAGGTGTACTTCAACCACAAGACCGGCAAGGCCGAGAAGTGCACCTTCTGCTACCCGCGCGTGGAGGTCGGCATCCCGACCGTGTGCGCCGAGACCTGCGTGGGCCGGCTGCGCTACATCGGCCTGATGCTCTACGACGCCGACAAGGTGCTCGAGGCCGCCGCGGTCGAGGACGAGCACGACTCTACGAGGCTCAGCGCAGCGTGTTCCTCGACCCACGCGACCCGGCGGTCGAGCGCGAGGCCGAGCGCGCGGGCATCCCCGGCGACTGGATCGAGGCGGCGAAGAAGAGCCCCGTCCTCAAGCTCATCACCGACTACAAGGTCGCGCTGCCCCTGCACCCGGAATACCGCACCATGCCGATGGTCTGGTACATCCCGCCGCTGTCGCCGGTCGTCGACGTCATCAAGGACACCGGTTACGACGCCGAGGACAAGGACAACCTCTTCGCAGCCATCGACGCGCTGCGCATCCCGGTCGAGTACCTCGCCAACCTCTTCACCGCCGGCGATACCCGGCCGGTCGAGGCGGTGCTGCGCCGACTGGCCGCGATGCGGTCCTACATGCGCGACATCAACCTGGGCCGCGACCCCCAGGCGCACATCGCCGAGGCCGTCGGCATGGAGGAAGAGGAGATGTACGAGATGTTCCGCCTCCTAGCGATCGCCAAGTACGGCGACCGCTACGTCATCCCGACCGCCCACGGGGAGCAGGCGCACGCCCTTGAGGAGCTGGCCACGGACTGCCCCGTGAGCTCTTTCGACGACGAGCTGCTCGACTCCTCCGGCCCGTTCGGCGAAGGCTCGGGCCGCGGCGCCGTCACCCCGGTCGCGGTGGAGAACCTCAAGATGCTCCAGGAGCGGGCCCAGTCGGAAACCCTCGTCTCCGGCGGCACCAAGCGCGGTCGCGTCAACCTGCTCAACTGGGACGGGCGCGGCATGCCCGAGGGTCTGTTCCCCCAGCGCGAGCAGGGCGCCCAGGCCTCGGCGGGTGACGGGACGCCGCACCAGCCCACCGACGACCGGTCCGTGCTCGAGGACGGCCAGGCCCGGCCGGACCATGTCGCCGGCGCGGACGAAGGGCAGCAGCGATGATGCCCTGGCGGCGCCACCGGCGCAGCAGCCCCCGATTCGCTGCGCGCGCGCAGGCCGATGCCTGGCAGCTGTGCTCGCTGCTGCTGGACTACCCCCGCGAGGACCTGCCCGGGCAGCTGGCGGTGCTCCGGGAGGTGGCCGGAGGCCTGCCGCCGTCGGCCGGTGAGCCGTTGAGCCGGTTTCTTGAGCACGCGGAGGCCGTCGGCCTTCCTGAGCTGCAGCGCGACTACGTCGACACCTTCGACGTCACCCGCAAGTGCGCGCTGCACCTGACCTACTTCCTGCACGGGGACACCCGCAACCGTGGCGTGGCGCTGGTGCAGTTCAAGCAGCTCTACCGCCAGCACGGGGTCGAGCTGGACGACGCCGATGCAGAGCTTCCTGACTACCTGCCCGTCGTCCTGGAGTTCGGCGCGACCGTCGCCCCCGACACGGCGTGGAAGGTCCTCAACGACCATCGGGTCGGCATCGAGCTCCTCCGGCGGGCCCTGGACCGGCGCGGCTCACCCTGGTTGGACGTGGTCGCGGCCCTTCGGGCCACCCTGCCCGACCTCGACGGCGACGACGAGCAGGCCCTCGCGCGGCTCATCGCCCAAGGACCGCCGCAGGAGACGGTCGGGATCGACGACGCGCCCTACGCCATGGACCCCGCCCTCGACGGCCTGCGCACACCTCCGACCGACGGGTGCGCGCCCCCCGGCAGCACACCGCACACCGCCCAGTCTCTCGGCCCGACCATCCCCGTAGGAGCCCCCCGATGAGCACCTTCCTCTGGGTGATCTTCCCCTACATCTGCCTGGCGACCTTCGTCGTGGGCCACGTCTGGCGCTATCGCTACGACAAGTTCGGGTGGACCACCCGAAGCTCCCAGCTCTACGAGGACAAGCTGCTGCGGATCGGCAGCCCCCTGTTCCACTTCGGCATCCTCTTCGTGGCGGTCGGCCATTTCATGGGGCTGATCGTGCCGCAGAGCTGGACCGAGCGGGCCGGGATGAGCCAGGAGCTGTATCACATCGTGGCGCTGCTCGGCGGGCTGCCGGCGGGCATCGCCTGCCTGGTCGGGCTGGCCATCCTCGTCTACCGGCGCCGTACCGTCGGGCCCGTCTTCCGCGCCACGACGGTCAACGACAAGGCCATGTATGCCGTGCTCGCCGTCGTCATCGTGCTGGGCATGTGGAACACCATCGCGGGCACCCTGCTCAACCTGGGTATCGCGGGCGATCACTACAACTACCGCGACGGTGTGTCGCCGTGGTTCCGGCAGATCTTCTGGTTCCAGCCCGACGCCTCGCTCATGGAGGGCGCGCCGATCGGATTCCAGCTGCACGCCCTGCTCGCCTTCCTGCTCTTCGCGATGTGGCCCTTCACCCGCCTGGTGCACGTCTTCTCCGCACCGATCGGCTACTTCACCCGGCCCTACATCGTCTACCGTAGCCGCGACGAGCGGCCCGGGACGGCGACCGGCACCCGGGCGCAGAAGCGCGGCTGGGAGCGGGTCCAGTGAACGAGCACCCCGTGGTCGGCGAGCCTGACCGGTCCCGCGCGCAGGGCGCCTCGGCGGTCGTCGACCTGCGCGCGGAGGGTGAGGCGCTCGTGCAGGAGGCACGCTCCACGGGTCGCGGCCGGGCGGTGCGGGCGGTCGTGCGCCAGCCCGGGCAGAGCCTGATTCTGCTCGGCCTGCCCGCCGGTGGTGGCCTGCCCGAGCACGACGCGCCCGGCCCGGCCTCCCTGCTCTGCCTCTCCGGCCGGGTGACGTTGTCCAGCGAAGGGTCGTCGCACACCATGCCCGCGGGTACGGCGTGCGTCATACCGTCGGAGCGGCACGAGGTCACCGCCGCCGTGGACAGCGTCTGCCTGCTCACGCTCTCGCTCCCGGACTCCTGACCGTGCCCGGACAGGTCGTGGACCTCCTGGTCCTGGCCGGCGGCCGCGGCACGCGGCTCGGGGGCCGGGACAAGGCGGCGCTGGAGGTGGGCGGCCGGTCGCTGCTGGCACGGGTGCTCGACGCCCAGCCGCTGCTCGGGGGCCGGGTGGTGGTCGTGGGCGATACTCCTGTGCCAGCGGGTGTGCTCCGGACGGTGGAGGAGCCCCCCGACGGGGGCCCGGTCGCGGGCATCGCCGCGGGACTGGCCGCGCTGGGCGCCGGCGCTGAGGGCGACGCGGGCGTCCACCGCCCTAGCGGAGGACAGGCCGGTGCCCGGTCAGCCGACTGGGCGGCAGTCGTGGCGGTCGACCAGCCCGGCGCTGCGGTCGCACTGGCCGCGCTGCGCGCCTCGGTGGACGGCGCGGCGGAGCACGTGGACGCCGTCGGTCACCAGGACGCTCAGGGTCACCGCCAGTGGCTGCTGGCCCTCTACCGCCTGGTCTCGCTCGAGAGGGCGTTGGGACGGCTGGGGGAGGTCCGTGACGTCTCGGTCCGCCGCCTTGTCGCCGACCTGCGCTGGCAGGACGAGGAGTCCGGGCGGGAGCACCTCGGGGACATAGACACCTGGGCCGACGCCCGGCACTGGGAACATCGCCTGCGGCGGGAGCCGGCGATGACGGACGAACCACACACGAAGGGATAGACGATGGCGACCGTGAGGTACTTCGCTGCCGCCGCAGAAGCGGCAGGCACCGAGACCGAGCAGGTGCCCGCCGAGGACCTGGGCCGCCTGCTCGACCAGCTCGCCGAGCTCCACGGCGCCGAGCTCGCCCGCGTGCTCTCCTGCAGCTCGGTGCTGCACGAAGGCCGCTACGTCAGCGACCGGTCCCTATCCCTGGCCCAGGACGCCGTACTCGACGTGCTGCCGCCCTTCGCCGGGGGCTGACCGGTCTCAGCCGCCGATGGCGCTCATGGGCCGGGGCGGCTGCAGGAAGTCGGGTTGGTTGATGCCGTGCCCGGGCAGCTTGGCGGTGATCGAGGCCCGGAGCAGCGCGGCCAGCTTGTCGTCCGGGGCGCCCTCGCGCAGGGGGGTCCGCAGGTCGGTCTCCCCGGCGGCGAAGAGGCAGTTGCGGATCATGCCGTCGGCAGTGAGCCGCACCCGGTCGCAGCTGCCGCAGAACGGCATGGTCACCGAGGCGATGGCGCCGACCGTGCCCAGCGGCTCGACCTCGGGGCCGGCCCCCCACGGCCGCACGTCGAAGAGCTCGGCCGGTGCGCTGCCGCGCGCCTCGTCCGGCTGAGGGGTGAGGTCGTAGCCGGTGCGCAGCTTCGCGAGGATCTCCTCGCCGGTGATCATCTGCGAGCGGTCCCAGCCGTGCTGGGCGTCCAGCGGCATCTGCTCGACGAAGCGCAGCTCGTAGCCGTGCTCCAGGGCAAAGGTCAGCAGCGCCACGACGTCCTCGTCGGCGTCGTTGATGCCGCGCATGAGGACGGTGTTGATCTTCACGGGGACCAGCCCCGCCTCGGCGGCGGCGTGGATGCCCGCCAGGGTGTCGGCGAGCCGGTCCCGCTTGGCGAGGGCGATGAACACGTCGCGGCGCAGGGTGTCGAGGCTGACGTTGACCCGGGTCAGGCCGGCCTCGCGCAGCGCGGCGGCCTTCTTGGCCAGGCCGATGGCGTTGGTCGTCATCGAGATCTCGGGAGCTGGGTCCAGCGCGGAGAGTCCGGCGACGACGTCGACCAGGTCGCGGCGCAGCAGCGGCTCCCCGCCGGTCAGCCGGACCTCGTCGATGCCCATGGAGACCGCGACGCCGGCGAGGCGCACGACCTCCTCCGTGGTGAGCATCGTCGCCCTGGGCAGCCAGGGCACTCCGTCCTCGGGCATGCAGTAGGTGCAGCGCAGCGAGCAGCGGTCGGTCACCGAGATGCGCAGGTCAGGGTGCACCCGGCCGTAGCCGTCGACCAGAGGGTCCCGCATTAATGATCGCCACCGACCACTTGTTCGACCAGGTGGCCGAGGAGCGGCCCGATGATGTCCATCCCCTCGGTCACGGCCGCGGGACGGCCGGGCAGATTGATGACGAGCGTGCCACCGACGCCGCGCTCGGCCGGCCAATCGACGACCCCGACCACGCCGCGGGACACCGCCGCGAAGGGGGTCTGCCGGGAGCCCTCCCGGCGCATCAGCTCGGCCATGCCCGGGTTCTCCCGGGTGATGACCTGACGGGTGCCCTCCGGGGTGAGGTCGCGCGGACCCATACCCGTGCCGCCGGTGGTCACGACGAGGCGGGCTCCGTCCTCGACGGCGTCGCGCAGCGCCCCCGCGACCGACTCGACACCGTCCGGGACGACCATCGGGGACTCGACGGCATACCCCAACTCCCGGAGAGCCACCGTGAGGCGGCGGCCCGACTCATCTGCGCGAAGCCCGTCGGAGGACCGTCCCGACACCGTAATCACTGCTGCCGTCCTACTGGCTTGCGACGCGTCGTGTGAGCACACTCCTCGACCTTAACGGGCTCCGACATCGGACTCCTGAGCGCCTCTATCGATACGTGAGTGGCCGCTGCGCCATCACTCGACGAACACACTTGGGCGTTGCGCACTTCCAGCATTGACGGCCGGGTAAGCACGATGGCCGTCCTGTCGAGTGGTCCAAGGTGTGAAGGCGCCGTGACCGGCCACGGCCTAAATATCTGCCGCTCACCTCGGTCGGGATGAGAGTCCAGCGCCCATACCGTCGTGGTGCCGGTGCTAGTAGCTGCTGACCTGTCGGCCCGGCCCTTCTGGGAAGCCCTCGAGGGGTGGCTCGACGGTGTAGCCGAGTCCGGCCAACGTGTCGGCGGCGTGCTTCTGGTTGTCGCGTATTGCGGCGGCAAGTTGGTGATGGCGCCAGTCCACTAATAATATGGAGACTCCATGAGTGCAAGGTTCGAGCGTGACGGCCTGTCGCTGTGGTATCGCTTCACCTGGAGGGTCAAGTACACGTTGCTGATCTTCTTCGGCCCGCCCCGCCTGGATCCGCGCCAGGACCCTCAGATTCGCATGGAGCGGGCCCGAGCTGCGAAGGTCGCGGAAGCGCGGGCAGCGCGAATGGCGGCAGGACTCAGCGACACTGCATGACTGCTCGGTGCTCGAACTCGGTGATGTCGGAGCACTGCCGATCCCTGGCCCACCTCGTAAGTTGGGTCGGGCCGTCTCATCACGAGCGACGGCAGGAGAGGAGCACAGCATGCTGAAGGGCAAGGTCGCACTGGTGACTGGTGCGGGGTCCGGCATCGGTGAGGCGAGTGCACGGGCACTGGCCGCGCAGGGAGCGGACGTGACCCTGGTCAGTCGCACCCGGGAGGAGCTGGAGGAGGTCGCGGCCGACCTCGAGGCCGGCGGTAGCCAGGCCCTGGTGGTGACCGGGGACGTCAGCGACGAGGACGACGCGCGTCGGATGGTGTCGGAGACCATCGAGCGCTTCGGCAGGCTCGACGTCGTCGTCGCCAACGCCGGGGTCAACGGCACCTGGGCCGGCATCGAGGACCTCGAGGTCGACGACTTCCGGTCCACCATCGACATCAACCTGGTCGGGACGTTCCTCACCATCAAGCACGCGGTGCCGCACCTGGCCGACGGCGGCGGCTCGGTCGTCGTGGTCTCCTCGGTCAACGGCACGCGGATGTTCTCCAACTCCGGCGCCACGGCATACTCCGCGAGCAAGGCAGGCCAGGTCGCCATGACCAAGATGCTGGCCGTCGAGCTCGGGCCGCGCTGCATACGCCTCAACGTGGTGTGCCCCGGGGCGATCGACACCGAGATCGACGACAACACTCGGGCGGCGAACGAGGATGTGAAGATCCCGGTCGAGTTCCCGCAGGGCGAGATCCCACTCACTCAGGGGACTCCTGGCTCGGCGCAGCAGGTGGCCGAGCTGGTGACCTTCCTCGCCTCGGACGCGGCCGGCCACATCAGCGGCACCGAGGTGTGGGTCGACGGGGCGCAGTCGCTGCTGCAGGGGTGACCGGGGGGCGGGGACCGTCAGCACTCAGCGGAGCAGTCCTTCCTGGACCCACGGGCCTGTGTCGACCTGATCAGGCACTGACGGTGGAGTGCGGCAGCGCCATGATCGGGCTCGTGGACGGTGATCCAGCACTGCACGCCTATCTCAGCTACTCGGACGCCCAGGTCGGGCCGAGACGGCTGGAGCAGGTGGGGTTCAGCGTCGTCGCGCGTCAGGACGGCGACGGCGGTGCGGTGGGGAGACGTGGTGCTGATGGTCGCCAGTGCTGACGACGACTACGACGTTCCCCGTCTCCGGGGTCGCAGCACAGGCGGTGGCCTGTACCTCTGGCTCTCCGACCCGAGCCAGGTCGACGAGTGGTATGCCCGTGCGCTGTAGGCAGGTGGCACCCAGGTGTGCGCTCCCGAGGAGACCGAGTGGGGGACCCGACGTGCGCGGGTCCTCGACCCAGAGGGCCACGAGTGGAGCGTCGGGGCATACCGGCCGGGCGCTTCCTGGGAACAGTGATGCTCTTCCACGGCGATGGATGCGCTCCCACACCACGTCAACGGCCTGAGGCGTCGCGACCGTCAGCCGGGAACGTGTCCGTGCAACCCCTGTGCAGTCGCATCCTCGTCGACGAGAGCACGCCCGTGCCCGAAACCTCCCTGCTCGAGGCACGCCTCGGCACCTGAGTGCGCCGCGTGGGTCGCCAGCGCCTCGAGGGGTTCGCCGGCCACCACTCCGACGAGGGCACGGGCGATGAAGGCGTCACCTGCCCCCAGTGTGTCCACGGCCGTCACCTCACGCGGGGCGGCTCGGACCATCTGACGACCGTCCGAGACCAGGGCGGGGGAGCGGCCGCGCGTGAGGACGACCCAGCTGGCGCCGCGGTCGTGCGCCCACCCGACGGCGTCTATCGCCTCGGCGTCGTCGAGCGACGCCCCGGAGAACGCGGCGACGGTCACGTGTCTGAGCAGGTCCTCGGTCTCAGGCGTGTCGAGGCGTTCGTCGAAGTCGTAGGACACCGCCACGCGGCGCGCCAGTGCCGCGATGACCTCGTCGAGCTCGCTGCAGTAGCTCACGTGCGCCAGGTCGTACGTCGCAACGAGGTCCAGGTCTGCGGCCCGCGGGGCGAAGACCCGGACACCCTTGTCGGTGGAGCCGAAGTAGCGGTCACCGGCGACGTGGCGCACCACGGTCCGGGAAGTGCGGCCGGGCACGACCCGGACGCGCTGGTGTCGACACTCTCGGCGGCGAGCGCGTCCAGCAGCACCTGGCCGCGCTCGTCCTGCCCGACCTGACCGATGTATGCCGTGCGAGCGCCGGCGCGGGCGGCGCGGACGGCAACGTTCACGCAGTTCCCGCCTGGGAACATCACGCCTTGGTCCACGTAGCAGTCGGTGACGTTGTCGCCGATGGCCGCGATACGGACCATCAGTAGTCGACCTTCCACATGTAGCGGCGCTCGCTCAGGGCGTGGCCGGACCACGCCTCGAAGTGCTCCGCCAGCCGGCCGACGATGGTGCTGGCCATGACCAGGGTGCCGACGAAGGGTCGCATCGCCTCCGGCACACCGGGCAACGTCAACCGAGCGCCGTCCACGACATGCACCTTGTCGCTGTAGCGCTCGAGGAACCGGATGACGCGCTCGCCCATCGGCCGGGTGGTGTCCTCGCCCGTCAGGACGATGACCGGAAGGTCCTCGGTCACCATCTCGAAGGGACCGTGCAGGAACTCGCCGGAGCCCACCGCCACCGCGTGCTTCCACTGCATCTCCTGCAGGTAGCACATGGCGAGGGTGTCGGCGGCCGACTCCAGAGGGCCGGAGCCGACCACGTAGACCACCGGCTCGGCGTGCAGGGCTGCGGCGACGCGGTCGAGGTCGGCATCCATCTCGTCGATGGCCGTGCGGAAGGCCGCGGGCGAGGCCTGCAGCGCGGTCATGGCCTCGGCGTGCTCCGGCGCGGCACCGAGGGCGTCGAGCAAGGACCAGCCGAGGAGGGCCAGGACGACCTGCTTGGCCTCGATGCCCTGGTGCAGCACCAGCTCGGGGCACGCCTGCCCCACGACGCTGGCCGGGTCCTGGGTGATCCCCAGGATCTGCGCGCCGACCTGGGTGGCGAGCTCGGCGGCACGGGCCGTCTCCGCGGTCCCACCGTTGGTGCTGCTGATGACGACCAAGGAACGGGCACCCAGCGCCGCGGGACGGCGGGTGAGCAGCTCGTCGGCGTTGACGGTGAAGCAGGGGATCGGGCTGCGGTCCAGCAGAACCCGCAGAGGGCCGAAACCGAAGAGGGAGCCTCCGCAGCCGACGAGGAAGATGTTGTCGACGCCGGCCGCGACGGCGCGCTCGACGTGCGCCTCGACCTCGGGGCGCCGGGCGAGAGCGGCCTCGATGCGTGCCGCGAAGTCCTCGGGCACGGCGCGGACGGGCGCGGTGGGGGTGGTGACGGACATGGTTGACCCTTCTGTGAAGTGGTGGGGAGGTGGCGGTGGGTGGTCAGGGGGATGAGCGGTCAGCCAGCGTGCCGCACGGGGAACCGCCGGTGCAGCGACTCGATGAGCTCGATGACGGCCAGGCTGTCGCGCGGGTCGACGGGTGGTGGTGCGCCGTCCTGGAGGGTGGCGGCGAGCCCCCGGTAGAACGCGGCGTAGTCGCCGGGCTGGGTCGCGACGGGACTCTCCGACCCGGTGCGGCCGAGGGTGCCCCAGCCGTCTCTCGGCTTCTGCCCGAAGCCGGGGTCCGTCGGTCTCGACCCCGCCTTGAGCGAGGCCTCCTGCGGGTCCAGGCCCGACGTCGTGTAGCCGGCTTCGGAGCCCAGCACCCGGAAGCGGGCACCGAGCCGGGGTGCCAGGCTGCTCATCCATAGGTGGGAGACGACCCCGCCGGTATGCCGTAGGGCCACGAAGGCGTCGTCGTCGGCTCCCTCGCCGGGCCGGTACCGTACGAGCTCGGCGTGGCTGTCCTCGACCGGCCCGAAGAGCTGGACCGCCTGGTCGATCAGGTGCGGGCCGAGGTCATACAGGATTCCGCCGCCCTGGTCCGCCGGTGCGCCGGCCTTCCAGGCCTTGGTCTCCTCGGGCTTCCACCACTCGAACCGGGACTCGAACCGCCGGACCGTGCCCAGCGCGCCCTCCTCGACCAGGTGGCGGAGGGTGAGGTAGTCACCGTCCCAGCGTCGGTTCTGGAAGACGCTGAGAACCCGTCCGGCCTGGTCGGCATGGTCGATGAGCTCGCGCCCCTCCTGCGCCGTGACGGACAGGGGCTTGTCGACGACGACGTGCAGGCCGGCGTCCAGCGCGGCGTGAGCCTGGCCGGCATGTCGTGCGGGCGGTGTCGCCACCACGACGAGGTCGAGGTCCTGGGCCCTTTTGAGCAGCGCGTCGAGGTCGGTGACGACCTGGGCGTCCGGGTGGTCCGTGGCTGCGTGGGCGGCCCGGTCGTGGTCGCCGGTCACGACGGCGGTGATGTCGAAGGCCGGGTCGGCTCCGAGGAACGGTGCGTGGAAGACGCGACCAGCCGTGCCGTACCCGATGATCCCGGTGCGGATGCTCATAGCACCTCCGAGAGGAAGGTCCGCAGCCGTCGGCTCTGCGGCTGGTCGAACAGCCGCGCCGGGGGTCCGGCCTCGACGACCTCGCCTTCGTCCATGAAGACCACCTGGTCGGCGACCTTTCGGGCGAAGTTCATCTCGTGGGTCACCACGACCATGGTCATGCCGCTGTTCGCCAGCGAGGCCATGAGGCGGAGGACCCCCTTCACCAGCTCGGGGTCCAGCGCGCTGGTCACCTCGTCGAAGAGCATCACCTCGGGCTGCATCGCCAACGCGCGGGCGATGGCCACCCGCTGCTGCTGTCCGCCGGACAGGTCGCGGGGCCGGTGGTCGGCCCGGGGGCCCAGGCCGACCTCGTCCAGCCGCTCCCGCGCCACGTCCAGGGCGTCCGCCTTCGGCACGCCCTTCACCTTGTGCAGCGCCAGCGCGACGTTCTGCAGGGCGGTGTGGTCGGGGAAGAGGTTGAAGTGCTGGAACACCATGCCGATGCGCTGGCGCAGCCGGTCGGGATGGACCTCGAGGGCGCTCTCTCCCGCGATGAGCACGTCTCCGGAGGTCGGCTCGTGCAGGCGGTTGACCCCACGCAGCAGCGTCGACTTGCCCGAGCCGGAGGGCCCGATCACGCAGGTGGTGGTCCCGGCGGGGACGGTGAAGCTGACGTCGCGGATCACCTCGAAAGAGCCGTAGGCCATCCGCAGGTCGACCAGGTCGAGGCTGGAGCCGCGGTAGGTGACGGTGTCGGCCGTCCGGCCGGTGGTCGTGGCGCTCATGTGTTCTCTCCGTGGACGAGGGGGTCGACGTCGTGGTCCATCTCGTGGACCTCCTTGAGCCCGCTGGTGGGGCCGGCGGTCGGCCGCCGGCCGGTGCGGAACCGGTTGTCGAAGTAGTTGACGAGGTGCGTGAGGGGCACCGTGATGACCATGTAGAACGCTCCGGCGAGGACCAGGGGCGACAGGTTCCCGGTGAGCACGGCGGCGTCCTGGCCGACGCGGAACAGCTCGCGCTCGGACACCAGGAGGCCAAGGAAGTAGACGAGGGAGGAGTCCTTGACGATGGCGATGAACTGGTTCACCAGCGCCGGGAGGACGCGGCGCACGCCTTGCGGCACGACGACCAGGCGCATGGCCCTGGGCCAGCTCATGCCGAGGGCGCGGCACGCCTCGAGCTGACCCTTGTCCACCCCCTGGATGCCGGCCCGGAAGATCTCGCCGATGTAGGCCGCTGCGATGAGCGAGAGGGCCAGGATGCCCAGCGGGTAGGGCGATGGCCCGAACACCGACTGGCTGAACCGGGCGAAGCCCTGCCCGATCAGCAGGATCGTGAGGATGGCCGGCAGGCCGCGGAAGATGTCGGTGTAGATGCGCGCAGGCAGCCGCAGCCAGATGCTGCGGGAGATGCCCATGATGGCCAGCACCATGCCGAGCACCAGCCCGATGACGGTGGCTGCTGCCGAGATGATGAGGGTGTTCTTCAGGCCGGTTCCCAGCATCTGCGGGAAGACCAGCCACATGGCGTCGAAGTCGAGGAAGGTGCGCCGCAGCAGCTCCAGCCAGTCGGTCATGGGTGGCTCCTTTGCCGTTCGTGGACCCGCAGGTCCCGGGCCGGCCGGACGGGATGACGTCCGGCCGGCCGTGGGGTCAGGGGGTCAGGGCGTGGTCGTCTCGCTGGCGTCGTCCGAGCCCTGCTCCGAGGACGGCAGGTACTGGTCGGGCATGGGGGAGCCCGGGAACCACTCCTGGTAGAGGTCGCGCCAGGTGCCGTCCTCCATCTTCTGCTCGAGGCAGGTGTTGAGCGCCTCGCGGAAGTCGTCGTTGCCCGGCTTCAGCGCGAATCCGGCGGGGGCGTCGAAGGAGGGGATGTTGATCGCCAGGTCCACGTCGTACTGGGTGGCGTACTGCTTGGCCGCCTCGTAGTCGGCGAAGTGGGCGCCGATGGTGCCGCTGTTAAGCGCGGAGATGCCGGCGTTGTTGTCCGGGAACCGCACGAGCTCGACGTCGGGGAAGTTCTCGGCGGCGTAGGTCTCCTGGAGCGTGCCCTGCACGACACCGAGCCGCTGCCCGGCGAGGTCCTCCGGCTCGGTGATGCTGGCACCCTCCGGCGTGATCACGGTGAGGTAGCCGGCGAGGTAGCCGTCGGAGAAGTCCACCGTCTGCTGGCGCTCCTCGGTGATGCCGATGGCGGCCACGCCGACGTCGAACTGGCCGTTGGCGACGGCGGGGAGGATGGCGGAGAAGTCCTGCCCGGTGAAGACGACGTCGTCGATGCCGACGCACCCGGCGACCTCCTTGAAGAACTCCACGTCGAAGCCGGTGAACTCGCCGTTCTCGTCGGTGAAGGTATAGGGCCGGGCGTCGCCCATGCTGGCGACCCGGATGGTGCCGGGATCGATGAGGTCGAAGTTCTCACCCTGGTCGGCGGCGGCGCTGCTGCCCGGGGTGCTGTCGTCCCCGCTGCAGGCGGAGAGGGCCAGCGTGGTGGCGGCGAGCAGGGCGGCGCCCCGGGCGAAGCGGGAGGTGGTTCGCATCATGGTGGTGTCCGATCTCGTGGGTGGGTGGTCAGGCCGCGAAGCGGTCGGGGCGGAAGGAGCTGAGCAGGGGGTGGGGCGTGGCGGTGACGATCTGCCGGGCGAGGAGCTCCCCGACGATGAGCGCGAGGGTCGCGCCGGAGTGGGTGAAGGCGACGTGGTAGCCGCGGACGCCGGGCACCTCGCCCACGACGGGCTCGCCGTCACCCGGGATGGGCTTGGGCCCGACGCCGTAGGAGGCGAGCTCCAACGTCGGGTTTCCGGCGAGCACGCGCGAGCCCTCCTTTAACAGCCCGCTGATCGTGGTGTCGCTGACCTGGTGGGTGCCGTCCTCGCGGGTGACCACCTCGCGCTCGGACCAACCCGCGTCCATGACGAGTGACCCGTCGGGCGTCGGGCGGATCGCGACCCGCGGGGTGTTGAGGACAGCGCGCAGGGCGGCGTCGACCGGTGGCGTGCGCACCAGCAACGACACCGGGGTGGCGTCCGGTATGTCGACCCCGAGCTCGGCGAGGGTGGCCGGAACGGCGGGGCCGGTGGCGAGCACCGCCGCGTCGGCCTCGTACATGTCGCCGGAAGCCGTCCGGACACCGCTCACCGCGCCGTCGCTCACGACGACGGTGGATGGGCCGGCATCGGTGACGACGGTTCCGCCGGCGGCGACGAGCTCATCGACGAGGTGGTCGACCAACGGGGGGAGCTCGACCCAGCCCTCGCTGGGGTTGAAGATCGCGCCCTCGTCGGGGATGGCCGCCGGGTCGACCCCTGGGATGGTGGCGGCGACCTCCTCACGACTGAGCCAGCGGGCGTCATACCCGTTCTGCCGCATGTGGTCGAAGTCCGCCTGGTGCTTGTCCGGCTGGCCGGATGGCGCCCAGGTGAGCCCGCCGTCGAACCGGAGCCACGCGCCCACGTCGTTCCGGGAGGCGAGGCTGCGGTAGCGGTCCAGGCCCAGCATGCGCAGCTGGTGGTAGGGCTCGCCGCGACGACCGTAGGAGTTGAGCCAGGAGAGCGAGCGACCCGAGGCGCCGCTGGACGGCTTGGCGTCCGTGATGAGGGTGACCTGCGCCCCCTCTTTCGTCAGGGCTGCGGCGGTCGCGGCTCCGAGGACGCCGGCGCCGACGACGGCGACCCGGGAGGCGTGCACGCGTTCTGTCATCTGGTTCTTCCTCTGCATGAGTGGTTGAGAACGTTCTCAAGTGGACGAGGTGATAACGTTCTCACCACGGTCTGCGGATCGTCAAGGGGTCGGTAGACAATTTTTTGGAGGGCCGCCATGGGCAAGGGACGCACACGACGCGACCAGGTCTCCATACCGCAGGTGGCACAGGCCGCCGGAGTGTCGACGGCGACGGCGGGCCGTGCGCTGGGGGGCTACGGGTCGGTCAGCCAGGAGGCCCGGGAGAGGGTGCTGGCCGCGGCCGCAGAGCTGGGCTACCAGCGCAACGACCTGGCCAGGGCGATCATCACCGGCCGCAGCGACACCATCGGCCTGGTGGTGGCAGACATCGAGAACCCGTTCTTCGCCGCGGCGGTGCGCGGTGTGAGCGATGCGGCCCGGGCCGGGGGGTACGAGGTGCTGCTCGCCAACACGGACGAGGACCCCGCGCGGGAGCGGTCGGCGGTGGACGTCCTGCTCGCCAAGCGGGTCGACGGGCTGATCGTCGCCCCCACCGCGGGCAGCGCGGAACACCTGGTCCGCGCGCAGCGATCGGGCTGCCCGGTCGTTCTGCTCGACCGGCGCGCCGAGGGTGTGGAGCTCGACACGGTGCTGGTGGACAACGACAGGGCGAGCGCCGACGTGGTGGCCCATCTCCTCCAGGCCGGGCACCGGAGGATCGCGCTGGTCACCGGCGGCATGCGCGCCGCGGACCCGGTGGCGTCCGACCAGACCGGCGTGTCGACCGGTCGCGACCGAGTCGAGGGTTTCCTCCGCGGGATGCGCGATGCAGACATCCCGCAACCGGAGCGCTACCTGAGGACGGCTGCCGGCACTCCGGAGCGAGCCTATGCCGCCACCCGCGACCTGCTGGCCACGGCCGAACCCCCCACAGCGCTATTCGCCTCCGACAACCGCGTCGCGCTCGGGGTCCTGCGGGCCGTCCGCGAGGCCTCGCTGCGGGTGCCGGACGACATCTCGCTCGTCGCGTTCGACGACGCCGACTGGACGCGGGTCGTCACCCCCGCGATCACCGTCGTCTCCCAGCCCGCCCAGGCGCTCGGTCAGCGCGCCGGCGAGCTTCTCATCGCTCGCATAGCCGGCTCCGAGGAGCCGCCCCACAGCGAGCTGATGCCGACCACGTTCGTCGAGCGGGAGTCCGTCGCAGCGCCCTCGAGTTGACGACTGCTTGGTCCTGCGGGCTCGGTATGCGGTGAGTCAGGTGCCGCAGTACGTCCGGTAGCGACCGAAGTCGGACGGCGCAGGCTCGGCATACCGCTCGAGGCCGGGGCGCTCCCGGTAGGGGTCGGTGACGGCGTGCAGGAGCCGGACCATCGGCTCGAGGTCACCATCGCTGCCGGCTGCGAGAGCTTCCTCGACCAGGTGGTTGCGGGGGATGTAGACGGGGTTGACCCGGTCCATCTGCTCGGCGCGCGGATCGAGGGCGAGCCACCGCTCGGCCCAGGCGTCGAAACCCGCCAGATCCACGAAGAGGCTGCGGGCCGGCTCGGCGTCGCCGCGGACCGCGTCGCCGAGTCGGCGGTAGAAGGAGGTGTGGTCGACATGGTTGTCCTGCAGCAGGCTCAGCAGCTCGGCGACCAAGGGCTCGACGACCTCGACGCTCACCGAGTCCGCCAGGCCCAGCTTGGCCCTCATGCCGCTCGACCAGGCCGATGCGAACTGCGCAGAGAACGTGCCGAGGGAGCCCATCGCCAGATCGACCGCCTGCTCCTCCTCGGTGTGCAGGAGGGGGAGCAGCGCCTCGGCGAGGCGAGCGAGGTTCCACCGGGCGACGCCGGGCTGGTTGCCGTAGGCATACCGGCCGCCGGTGTCGATCGAGCTGTAGACCGTCGCCGGGTCGACGGCCTCCATGAAGGCGCAGGGGCCGTAGTCGATGGTCTCCCCGGAGATCGTCATGTTGTCCGTGTTCATCACCCCGTGGACGAACCCGACGAGCATCCACCGGGCGACGAGCTGTGCCTGGCCGACGACGACCGCCTCGAAGAGCGCGAGGTAGGGGCTCTGAGCCGCGGCGGCGTCGGGGTGGTGGCGGCGGATCGCGTGGTCGGCGAGGCGGCGCAGGAGATCGGTGTCGCCGGTGGCGCGGGCGTACTGGAAGGTGCCGACGCGCAGGTGGCTGGAGGCCACCCGCGTGAGCACCGCTCCGGGCAGCAGCGTCTCGCGCTGCACCGGACGTCCGGTGCCCACCACGGCCAGGGACCGTGTGGTCGGGATGCCCAGAGCGTGCATCGCCTCGCTGATGACGTACTCGCGCAGCATCGGACCGACCGCTGCCAGTCCGTCACCGCCCCGGGCGAAGGGCGTGCGACCGGAGCCCTTGAGGGCGATGTCGACCTTCCGCCCCGCCGTGTCGTCGACCTCGCCGAGGAGGAGGGCGCGGCCGTCGCCCAGGCGGGGGGAGTAGCCGCCGAACTGGTGCCCGGCGTAGGCCTGCGCCACCGGGGTGGCGCCGTCGGGGACGAGGTGACCCGTCAGCAGGCGCAGACCCTCAGGACTGCGCAGCCAGGACGGGTCGAGGTCCAGCTCGGCAGCCAACAATTCGTTGAGCACCAGGAGCCGGGGGTCCGGGGTGTCGTCGGCCTGCCACGGCACGGCGAGCTCCCCCAGCTCACGGGCGAACTGTCGGTCGAGGGACACGGTCTGCCGAGGCACGACACTCATCCATCGAGCGTAGGCGAGAGACCCCTCAGGGGCGGAAGGCGGAGCTCGCGCCGTCCAGCGCGCCCTCCTGGACGGGGAGCTCGCCGCGGGTGACCGCGGCCAGCAGCTGCTCGTGGTCGGCCTCGGTCTGGTCGGCATACAGCCGGGCGAACATGCTCAGGGCGACGTCCACCTTGTCCGAGCCACCGGCATACCCCGCGATCATCGATGCCCCGCTGGTGCGGGAGTGCCCCTTGGCGAGCAGGTGACCGACGATGCCGGCGTAGTCGGCCAGCGCCGGCGCGTCGATCGCGTCCAGGGGGATGGTGCCCTTGCTGTTGCGGAACTGTCGCACGTAGTAGGTGTAGTCCTCGCCGACGGTCGCCCACCCCAGCAGCGGGTCGCTGACCGCTCTCCGCCGTCGCCGTCACGCCCGCTGTCCCCGTCGTCCTCGTCGCATCCGGTCCATTCGGCCCACGCGCTGCATGCCGCACCCTCCGGGACGCCACGGCATGCACCCCTGACGGTGGCGGCTCGGGTTGCCAGACCCGGACGGCTGCCTAGGGTCGAGGGGTGAGGACACAGCGGGGAGAGAGTCGGTCCGGCCGTGCGCGTGGGCTCAGCCCGCGGGGCCCAGTGCGACAGGAGGGGCGGCCATGATGTCGTCAGGACAGCGGGCAGAGGACCCGCCCGAGCGGGAGCTGCTGCAGATCTACCTGGAGGACCACCTGACGGGTGCCACGGGGATGGTCCAGCGGCTCACGATGATGCACCAGAACTACGGTGACCTGCCGGTCGCCGGGGAAGTCGCCCAGCTGCTGCAGGAGGTGAGCGAGGACCGCAGCCGGCTCGTGGCGGTCATCAGGTCGTTGGGCCTGGAGCGCAGCGGCGCCAAGCTGCTGCTGGCCCGCACCGGGGAGCTGGCCGGGCGGCTCAAGACGAACGGCCGCCTCCGGCGTCGCTCACCGCTGACGCCCCTTCTGGAGCTCGAGCTGGTCCAGTCGGGCATCAGCGGCAAGTCCGGGTTGTGGCGCTCGCTCACCGTCCATGCCGACAGCCTGGCTTGGACGCCGAGGAGTTCAGGAGTCTGGAGAAGCGGGCCTACCGGCAGCTGGACGACGTCGTGGCCGCCCACCGCCGGCTCACGCGTGAGGCGTTCAGGGCGGACAGTTCGGCCGCAGGCTGAGCCACGGTCGGCACCGGTCGTGACCCGGTCCGGTCCGCCCCTGGTTCGCCCGGCCGGGGAGGGTTCGCCCACCTCGGAGCGTCGTCGTCCTTGGCCTGCGCGCGGTCGTGGCCCCTCAAGGGCCACCACCGCACACGGACCCAGCCCGTCGAGCACCTACCTAGCGCCACCGCGCCCGGACGGGCCGGCCGACGCTCAGGCCGGGGTGAACCCGAAGCCGGTGACGGTGACCTCGAAGGGCGCGGTCGCGGTCTCGTCGTCCTCGTTGGCCGAGGTCACCCACAGGTTCACGTGCACGCGCTCGGCAGCGGGGACCGGCAGGGCCGAGCTGTCCACGCGGGAGGAGGCGATGAGCGTGGTCGCGGCGGTGGCACCGGCATACGTCGCGAAGGACACCGAGCCCGGCCCCCACGTCATCGTCGACCGGAAGACCCGCAGGCCCGTGGGCGGGGACTCGTGGTGGCTGAGCACGTTGGTCGGTCCCGGCAGCCAGTAGCCGGCCGTCAGCCGCGGGGCGATGCCCGGGACGCCCCAGGCCGAGATCTCGCCGGCGTCGATCTCGTTGTGACTCGCGTCCCATGGGTGGGTCGAGTCGTAGGTGAACAGGTTGCCCCACACCACCGACTGCGACACCACGTCGAAGTCGGCCCGGCAGTCGAGCGAGTAGCTGCCATAGCCCCAGCCGGTGCGCGTCGACAGCAGCTCGGCCGCCACCGGTGACCCACCTGGGTTGGAGAGCCGCAGCGTCACCGTGCCGTCGCCGTTGAGCACGACGTTGTCGCCGGACCACTGGCCGTTGTAGTGCGGTGCACCCGGCCAGGTGCGGCGCAGCCAGTCGTAGCCGCTGAAGGAGAAGTCGCCCGCGCCATGTTGCCTCGCCGTGTCGTGAGACTCTTCTCCCGCAGGAGAGCGGCATGCGCGGTGGCCAAGACGAGTCATGAGGCGCCAGCCAGGATGCACGAAACGGTCCGGACGTCTCTTGTTGGGCTGTTTGTGCAGGTCAGCGCGTTGCAGTAGGGAGTCTTGTCAACAGGTTGATGGACGATGTCCCCGCGCCGCTCCAGCACCTAGGCAGAGACGGGTGTGCAACGAGAGTCAGCGACCTCGACGGTCTAGCAGCAACGCCGCTGTATTCAGGGCACCCCATGCCAGCGGCACGCCCGCAAGCTTGCCGCGCGCCGACTCCGGCCCGGTGGAGCTCAGGATCGCCGCGTCACCCACGTCCCCACTGATGCGCAGCACGGCGGCGACGGGCGCCATACCGGGCACGAAGGCCAGCGCCGACGTGCTCAGGTCGCGCACGGCATACGTCCACGCGAGCCGGTCCGTCTCACGGGCGGCTTCGCCACTCTCTTCCAGCGCGTGAGAGAGGTGATGTGGGCGGAGGGCGGCGAAGACGGCATACCCCGCGGTGCCCAGCGCCATGGCCTTGGTCAGCGGATAGCTCATCGCTCCAAGGTAGGACCGCCCGTTGCGTCTCACCCGGCGGAGCGCTCCACGGGCAGACCAGTGCCAGCCGTCTCACGCTGCGCCCCGCCACACCCCGGGTGACGATGGAGGCTCCCAACCCCGCGACCCCTACCCAAGGAGAAGCACCATGCTCAGCACCCTCTCGTCCTACGGGGTCCGCTCGGACCACTGCTACGTCGCCGGCTTCGCCTCGATCGGCCTGTCCTTCGTGAGCCACTTCATCTCGCGCGGCAAGGCCGACGACAGCAAGGCCCAGGCCGACCGGTGGGGCCTCTTCGTCGGGGAGTGGGCGCCGACCTTCTTCGCGCTCGGGGTCGCCCTCAAGCTCGAGGAGTCGACGACCGTCCTCTGACGCCACGTCGGGCACCGAGGCGACGCCTCGGGGCTCGCTCGAGTGTGCCCTGCCAGGCCTGACCTGGCAGGGCACACCTGTTCACCGAGGTCGTCAATGTCCCGCTGTCCACCGGCGCACCACCCCCGTGCCTGGATCTCGACATGCACGACTCGCGGTCGCAGACTGGCGCCATGGACATCACCATGCGGGTCGTCGTCTTCGACGCGGCGGACCGGAGACCGAGGCCACGTTCTGGGCCACCCTGCTGGGCGGCACCGTCGACCACGAGGAGGACGACTGGTGGTCGGTCCGCGTCGGCGACGACGAACCCGTCTGCGTCCAGCTCGCCCCGGACCACCAGCCGCCGCAGTGGCCCGACGGCCTGCCGCAGCAGGTCCACCTCGACCTCGTTGTCCCTGCGCTCGGCCCCGCGCACGACGAGGCCATGGCCGCTGGAGCGACGCTGCTCCAGGCGGCCGACCAGCCCGACGCCGAGCACGGCTTCCAGGTGTATGCCGACCCCGCGGGCCACCCGTTCTGCCTCTGCTGGTGAGTCGGTGACCCACCTCGGGGACGAGGAGCGGCGGCGCCGGATCGCCGTCCGCCACGGGCTCCACCCGCAGCACCGGTATGCCGACGCCCTAGCCTGCGCGCGGAATCGCCGCGCTGCACGCCACCGACGCCTCCACGACCTGGCGCTCGCCGCCCGTGTCGAGGGACCACGCCCGGGCGCTGGCTCGGCGACGTCGAGCCCGACCTGCGCGCGGAGGAGGGCTACGCGCACCTGGTGCAGCGCTACCTGCGCGCCTTCGGCCCCGCCACCGGCGCGCTCGCCGCCGAGGCGGGTCGCCTCACCGACTGGCTCGACGGGCGGGTCGTCAGCGACGTCTACGCCGCCAAGCAGGCCGCCGGCCAGGTGCTCGGCTGAGGGCGGGCGAGCCCGCGCATACCCTGTCGTCATGGACATCCGCGACCTGCGCCCGGAGGAGGGCGAGGGCGACCCCGCGCCCCCGACGCACCTGCCGCCACTCACCGGCCAGCACGTCGCCGGCGCGCGCAGCTGGACCGGGCTGACCTACGCGATCCTCTACGGCTACCGCTACCTCACGCTCGACCTGCACGTCCCCGAGGGCGTCGAGCGGCCGCCGCTGGTGGTCTGGATCCACGGCGGCGGGTGGAACGAGGGCGACCGGCGCTACCTCCCGCTGTGGTGGCCGGAGCAGTCGCTCTTCGAGAAGGTCGTCGCCTCGGGGATGGCGGTCGCGACCATCGACTACCGGCACCTGCGCGAGGCGGTCTTCCCCGCGTGCGTCCACGACGTGCACGCGGCGGTGCGCTACCTCGTGCGGTATGCCGACACCCTCGGCGTCGACGCCTCGCGCCTGGGGTTGTGGGGCGAGTCGGCGGGCGGTCACCTCGCGTGCCTGGCGTCCTTCGTGCCGCCCCGCGTTGCCGCTGATGAGGTGGTGGACGGGGTGGACCTCGTCGGATCGGTCGGGGTCGGCGGACCGCAGCCGACGCCCGAGGCGCTCGTCTCCTGGTATGCCCCGAACGAGCAGTTCCGCGACTTCCTCGCCGGGTGGGACGGGCAGGGCGCCGACCCGGTGATCGTCGACGCGCTGCTGCCGGTGTCGCAGGTCAGCGCTGCTGCGCCGCCGACGCTCGTCGTGCACGGGACCGACGACCAGGTCGTGCCGCTCGCCGACGCCCACCAGATCCACGGGGCGCTCCGCGATGCCGGGGTCGAGGCGGAGCTGTCGGTCGTCGAGGGTGCGGACCACTGCTTCGTGGGGCGGCCGATCGGGCCGATCCTGGACGAGTCGGTGGCCTTCCTGGCGCGGCACCTGGGGGCGGAGGGGGCGGCCCGATGACGTGGACCCGGCACCGGCCCAAGGCGCTGTCCTGGGCGCTGCTGCTCGCCTTCGTGCTGGTCATCGGGTTCACAATCGCGCGCTACGTCGGTGGCGAGGTCTCCGTCGGTGACGACGTGCTCGGGCTGGTGCTGCGATTGGCGGTGCTGGTCGTGGTGGTCGTCGCCTACCTGCGCTCCGGCGGCAGCACGACCGCCTCGACCGACGGGCTCGTCGTGCACAACGGGGTGCGCGCCACCGAGGTGCCCGCCGCCGCGATCAAGGGCGTCGAGGAGGACCCACGCCGGGGTGGGGCCGTGGCGACGCTCGCGGCCGGGGGAGCGGTCGAGCTGCCCGGCGTGCCGGCCGCCGACGTGCGCCAGGTGCGGCGCGCGCTCAAGGGGCGCTGAGGCGACCGCCGGGGCACACTGGGAGCCCCGACGAGAGGAGTGGTCATGGCGATCAGGACAGGCACGACGGTGCGCTGGGAGTGGGGCGACTCGCACGCCGAGGGCACCGTCACCGAGGTGCACCACGACAAGGTCAGCCGGACCACCAAGGGCAACACGGTGACCCGTAACGGCAGCGAGGACGACCCCGCCTACGTCATCGAGCAGGACGACGGCACCACGGTGCTCAAGCTGCGCAGCGAGGTCGAGCGCGCGGAGTGAGCGGGCGGCATACCTCTGCAGGCGCGTGAGTGCCCCCGACCCGGCGCGGGAGTGGCTCATGCAGCCGCGCTGGCTGCCCACGATGCGCGCCGCCATCGGGGTGGCGGTGGTGCTCAGTGCGGTCGCCGCGCTCGCCCTCGCGTGGCCCTGGCGGGTGGTCGAGGTCGTGCTGGCGCTGCTGTGGCTCGGGTATGGCGTCTTCCTCGTCTGGGCGAGCCGGCGCGAGCGCAGTGGCACCCGGCTGGAGCAGGACGCGCTGGTCGTGACCGCGGGGCGTGAGGTGGAGCGGCTGACCCGGGCGGACATCCTCGACCTGCGCACCGACCAGCCGGGGGAGCGGGCCTGGCGGGTCCAGGCGGTGCACCGGGACGGACGGCTCATCACGCTGCTCGCCGTGCCGCCGGGAGAGCTGGACCGGCTGCGGCGCTGGCACGTGGGCGCCGAGTGACCGTGGATCTCTGGCCATGGGCGGACTCTCACGGTCGGTGGCGCTGCGGGCCGGGCCGGGTGACCGTGGTTCTGCTGCCATGGGCGGACTTCCACGGTCGGTGGCGCTGCGGCCGGGCCGGTGACCGTGGTTCTCCTGCCATGGGCGGACTTTCACGGTCGGTGGCGCTGCGGGCCGGCTGGGTGACCGTGGATCTCCTGCCATGGCCGGACATCCGCAGTCAGGCGGTGGGGTCTGTGGCGCGCCTGTCGGTGGGTCCGCATACGCTCACTGCATGAGCATCGGGAGCATCGCGCGGACCGTCGGCCGGCTCGCCCTGGGCGGCACGCTGATCTTCACCGGGGTCTCGCACCTCACGGTGGCACGCGAGGAGTTCCAGGCGCAGGTGCCCTCGTGGGTGCCCGTCGACCCCGACCTCGTCGTGGTGCTCTCTGGCGTGGCCGAGGTCGGGCTCGGGGCGGCGCTCGTGGCGCTGCCGCGGTGGAAGGTGCCGGTCGGGTGGGCCACCGGGGCCTTCTTCGTCGCGATCTTCCCAGGCAACATCGCGCAGTACGTCGAGGGCAAGGACGGCTTCGGCCTCGACACCGACCAGGCGCGGCTCACCCGGCTGTTCTTCCAGCCGGTGCTCGTCGCCTGGGCGCTGTGGTCGACCGAGGCGTGGAAGACGTGGAGGGAGGGGCGCAAGAACAGCTGACGGGTATGCCCGGGTCGGGCTGCCACCTCAGCGCGGGGGCATGCGCAGGGCGCCGTCGAGGCGGACGACCTCGCCGTTGAGCATCGGGTTGTCCACGATGTGGGCGACGAGGGCGGCATACTCCTCGGGCTTCCCGAGCCGGGAGGGGTGCGGGACCATCGCCTCGAGCGAGTCCTTCACGTCGTCGCCGAGGCCAGCCATCATCGGCGTCTCGAAGACGCCGGGGGCGATGGTCATGACCCGGATGCCCTTGTCCGCGAGGTCGCGGGCGGCGGGCAGGGTGAGCCCGGCGACGCCGGCCTTGGAGCTGGCGTAGGCCGCCTGCCCGATCTGGCCGTCGAAGGCCGCCACGCTGGCGGTCATGACGATGACGCCGCGATCGCCGTGCTCGGTCAGGTCGGGCTCGTTGGCGACCATCGCCTCCGCCGCGAGGCGCAGCACGTTGAAGGTGCCGACGAGGTTGATCTCGACGACGGTGCGGTAGGCGTCGAGGTCATGGACGCCGCGGCGCGACAGGATGCGGCCCGGCGTGGCGACGCCGGCGCAGTTGACGACGATCCGCAGCTCGCCGAGGTCGGTCGCGGCCCGGACGGCAGCGGCCACCTGGTCGGCGTCGCGCACGTCGGCGGGCGCGAAGGCGACGCGCCCCTCGCCGTGCTCCCCGGAGAGCTCACCGGCCAGCGCCTCCCCGCGACCACCGGGCAGGTCGACGAGCAGGACGCGCGCCCCGGCGTCGAGGAGCCGGCGGGCGCTCTGCTCGCCGAGCCCGCTGGCGGCTCCGGTGACGAGGGCGACGGTGCTGTCGGTGATCTGCATGCTCGGTCCTTTCGGGGGCGCGGTGCGTCCAGTGTGGCGGAGGTTCCGGTCGGGCGGGAGCCGCTCAGCGGCTGTCGGTCAGCAGGTGGCGGGAGATGACGACTCGTTGGATCTGGTTGGTGCCCTCGAAGATCTGGGTCACCTTGGCCTCGCGCATGAGCCGTTCGACCGGGAAGTCGGTGGTGTAGCCGTAGCCGCCCAGCACCTGCACCGCGTCGGTCGTGACCTTCATCGCCGCATCGGTGGCGACGAGCTTCGCGATCGAGCACTCCTGGCTGTGCGGCTGCTCGGCGTCCTTGAGCCGGGCGGCGTGCAGATAGCTCGCCCGCGCCGACCCCACGGCTGCGGCCATGTCGGCGAGGAGGAAGGCGAGGCCCTGGTTGCTCGCGACGGGCCGGCCGAACTGCTCGCGCTCCTGGGCGTAGTCGGTCGCGACCTCGAGCGCCCGCTGCGCCAGGCCGGTGGCCGCGGCGGCGATCCCGAGGCGGCCGGCGTCGAGGGCGGCGAGCGCGATCGGCATACCCTGACCCTCCTCACCGATGCGGTGCGAAGCGGGGACGCGCACGCCGTCCAAGAGGACCTCACGCACGGTGTCGCAGTGCAGGCCCATCTTGCGCTCGGGCTCGGCGAAGGTCAGACCCTCGGCATCGGCGGGGACGTGGAAGCAGGACAGGCCGCGGCTGCCGTCGTCGGAGGTCCGCGCGAAGACCGTGTAATAGTCGGCGTGACCGGCGTGGCTGATCCACGACTTGGTGCCGGTGAGGACGTAGTGGTCGCCGTCGCGCACGGCGCGGGTCCGGATCGAGGCCACGTCGGAGCCGGCCTGCGGCTCGGACAGGCAGTACGCGCCGAGCTGGCCGCCGGAGAGCATGCCGTGCAGCCACTGCTCCTGCTGCTCGGCCGTGCCGAAGGTGGCCATGGGGAAGGCGGTGAGCGAGTGCACCGAGACGCCGACCGCGATCGACATCCAGCCGCGCGCGATCTCCTCGACCGCCTGGAGGTAGACCTCGTAGGGCTGGGCGCCGCCGCCGAACTCCTCGGCGTAGGGGAGGGAGAGCAGCCCGGCCTGGCCCAGCATCGCGAAGACCTCCCGCGGGAAGCGGGCGGCCGCCTCGGCCTCGTCGACATGGGGCAGCAGCTCCTCGTCGGTGATCTCGCGGACCAGCGCGAGCAGGTCGGCGGCCTCCTCGGTGGGCAGGACGCGGGAGACGGGCGCGGGGCCGGAGACGGGTGTCGCGCGGGCGGCGGGCGGCATACCCGGCACGCTAGCCCTGGACGTCGCGTCACCACCTAACCGATCGACCGCGCGGTCGGTGTCGGGTCGGGGGCAGGCGGGCTCAGGCGGGGTAGGTGTG
The DNA here is from genome assembly GCF_001942435.1 of Serinicoccus sp. CNJ-927. NCBI lineage: Bacteria > Bacillati > Actinomycetota > Actinomycetes > Micrococcales > Ornithinimicrobiaceae > Serinicoccus > Serinicoccus sp. CNJ-927. The sequence continues at coordinate 67,842 of NZ_MKKF01000044.1, forward strand.
GACCTCGGTCGCCTTCACGCCGGCCCACAGCTCCCGCCCGGTGGTGATGCCCAGCGCGGCGACGGCGCCGATCGTCACCTCGGCCACGAGCGGCACCTCACCGGCGAGGTGGATGCGCGCCCGTTGGCCGGTGACGGTGACCGCCTCGACCGTGAGCCGCCACAGGTTGCGGGCCGAGGTCGTCGGGCGGTCGGTGAAGAGCGCCACGGCCTCCGGGTTGACCGTCGCCCAGACCCGGTCGCCCTCGCCGGCGCCGTCCGGCGGCTCGGCCAGGACGAGCCGCGCCGCTCCGCCCTGATGCCCGGCGAGCGCGACCGCCCAGCCACCGTCACCCGTGTCGGTGGCTGTACCTGTGCCGGCCCGGTACGACACCTCCATCGTCCGGGCGACGGACGCGTCACGCCATTCGCGCACCAGCGTCCCGGAGAGCAGGTTGAGACCGACGAGCGAGGCGACGTATGCCGTCCGCGGCCGGGCGACCACCTCGCCCGGTGTCCCGGTCTGGGTGACCCGCCCGGCCTCGAGGAAGACGAGCTGGTCCGCGAGGGTCAGCGCGTCGAGCGGGTCGTGCGTCGTCAGCACCGTCACCCCGGGGTAGTCGCGCAGCCGGTGGGCCAGGTCGGCGCGGGTCCGCGACCGGGTCTCGGGATCGAGCGCCGACAGCGGCTCGTCGAGCAGCAGCAGCTCGGGATCGGTCGCGAGCGCGCGAGCCAGGGCCGCGCGCTGGGCCTGCCCGCCGGACACCTGGCCCGGACCTCGGCCCGCCAGGTCCGCCAGGCCGACCCGGTCCAGCTCCTCCCGGGCACGCTCGCGGGCCCGGGCCCGCGGCATACCTCGTGAGCGGGGACCGAAGGCCACGTTGTCCAGCAGCGTCAGGTGCGGGAACAGCATCGGCTCGGCGAGCACGAGCCCGACGCTGCGCCGCTCCGGCGCCCGGCCGCGACCGGTGCCGGCCCACTCCTGCGACCCGAGGCGCACGTGCCCGTCGGTCAGACCGACCAGCCCCGCGAGCCCGAGGAGCGCGGTGGTCTTGCCCGACCCGTTGGGCCCGAGCAGCGCGGTCACGCCGTGCGGCGCGCGCAGCTCCGCGTCGAGCACGAAGTCGCCCCGGTCCACCACCACCCGGGCGTCGAGCACCAGCGCGGGTATGCCGGTGCGCACCCCGGCGTCGGCGCTCACCGCAACCACCGGCTGCGCAGCGCGCCCAGCACCAGGACGCTGACCGTCAGCATCACCACCGAGAGCGCGATGGCGGCCTGCGGGTCCTGCTCGAGCGCGGCATACACCCCGAGCGGTGCCGTCTGCGTGCGCCCCGGGAAGCTGCCCGCGAAGGTGATCGTCGCGCCGAACTCGCCGAGCGCACGTGCCCACGCCAGCGCTGAGCCGGCGGCGATGCCGGGCAGCACCATGGGGACGGCGACGGTGAGGAAGGTGCGCACCGGACCGGCGCCGAGCGTCGCCGCGACCTGGTCGTAGCGGCGGTCCAGGCCGCGCATCGCGCCCTCGACGGAGACGACGTAGAACGGGAGGGCGACGAAGAGCTCGGCCATGACCACGGCGACGGTCGTGAACGGCACGCTGATCCCGAACCACGACTCGAGCGGGCCGCCCAGCACCCCGCGCCGTCCCCAGGCGAGCAGCAGCGCCACGCCACCGACGACCGGCGGCAGCACCAGGGGCACGGTGACCAGCGCGCGGGCCCAGGCGGTGAGGCGGCTGTCGGAGCGGGCCAGCAGCCAGGCGAGCGGTGTGCCCAGCAGCCACACCAGCACGATCGTGACGCTCGTCGTCACGGCGGACAGGCGCAGCGACTGACCGACGACCGGCGCCGAGAGGTGGGTGGTCAGGCCCGCCCAGTCGGTGCGCAGGAGCAGCGCGACCAGCGGCAGCAGGATGAAGGCGAGCCCGATGCCGGCGGGTATGCGCAGCGACCAGCCCGACCCACGCCCGGCCGGGCGGTCCGCGACCACCGTGCGCGGATGTCGGGTCGTCCCCGGTGTCACGGGTCGGACGGGGCCGCGCCGAAGCCCGCGTCGGTGAGGGTCCGTTGGGAGGTGTCCGAGAGGAGGTGGTCGACGAAGGACCGGGCCAGCTCCTGCTCCGAGACGGCCACGGCGGGGTAGTGGTTGACGACGTTGCGCTCCTCGGGGATCGCGACGCCTCGCACCCGGTCTGCCGCGGCGGCGACGTCGGTGCGGTAGACCAGCCCGGCGTCGGCCTCGCCGAGCTCGACCTTGGTGAGCGTGGCCCGCACGTCCGGCTCGTAGGAGGCGATCTGCACGGTGATGTCCTGCCTCTCGAGCAGGGTGGCGGCCGCCTGCCCGCACGGCACCTGCTCGGCGCAGGCCACCACGGTGAGCCCGTCCTGGGCGAGGTCGTCGAGGCTCTCCACGGCGCCGGGGTTGTCCACCGGCACGGCGATCTCGAGCTGGTTGGTGGCGAAGATCGTGACGTCCCCGTGACGGTGCTCGTCGGCCAGCGGCTCGAGCGAGGACTCCCCGGCCAGGGCGACGACATCGGCCCCGGCGCCCTCGTTGACCTGCTGGACCACGGTGGAGCTCGCGGCGAAGCTCAGCTCCACGTCGACGCCCGGATGATCGCCCTCGAAGCCGTCGGCGATCGGCTCCAGCACGTCGGTCAGCGAGGCCGCCGCGAGCACGGTCAGCGTCAGTGCCTCGGCCGGTTGGCCCGCGCTGTCCTGGCCCGCTGCGCAGGCGCCGAGCGGGAGGGCGGCCAGGGTGACTGCGGGTGCCAGCGTGCGCAGGGGGGAGGAGGCTCGGCGGTCCGCGACCCGAGGTATACCGGCGCGCCGGGGGTGGCGTCGTCGTCGGGTGCCCGCGCCGTTCACGCCGGCAGCCCCACGCTGACGTTGGTCGCCTTGACGCTGGCGATGGCGACCGAGCCGACCTCCAGGCCCATCTCGCGCACCGCCTCGGTCGAGAGCAGCGAGACCAGCCGGAACGGTCCGGCCTGGATGTCGACCTGCGACATGACGGGGTCGCTGACGATCCGCGTCACCACTCCGCGCAACTGGTTGCGGGGCGAGGAGAGGCCGACCGCGCCCACCTCGGCCGGGTGCGCCTGCTGCTGCGCGAGGGCGGCGACGTCGGCTCCCTCGACGACGGCCCGCCCGCCGGCATCCTTGGTGCTGGGCAACCGTCCTGCCTCGATGGCCCGCCGGACCGTGTCGGGGGACACCCCGAGCAGCTCGGCCGCCTCCGAGACACGCATCTGCGTCATGCAGGGCAATCTAGACGTGCATCTGCGCCGGCACAAGGCTCTGTGGTCCTTGCTCACTCCTCGCGGGCCAGCTCACTCCCCGAGGGGTCGGAGCTCTGGCCGCTTGGCCAGCACGTGGTCCCCGGAGGAGCGACCGGTGAGGCGCCGCTGCACCCAGGGCCCGGCATACTCCCGCGCCCACCGCGCATGCCCGCGGAGCGTCTCGACGGTCCCGGCCGGCGCCTGCGGTGGCAGTGCGCCCGCCAGTCGGCCTCGTCGGCGGTGTGCCCGAGCGCGACGTAGGCGGTCAGCGCGATCCGGCGGTGACCCTCGGGCGTCATGTGGATCCGGTCCTGCGCCCACATCCGCCAGTCCTTGAGGAAGTCGCACGCCCACTGGTTGAGCACGAAGCACCCGTGCCGCTGCGCGATGGACCAGATGTGCGCGATGTATGCCGCTGCCCGCCCCCGGGTGCGGCCGATGATCGGGGCGCCGGACGGGTCGGTGGGGGTCGCCATGAGCACGTCCGCGCCGGTCGCGCGCGCCCGGGCGACGGCCGCGTCGAGCTGCGCGGCGAGGTCGTCGATGTCGGCCTTGGGGCGCAGGATGTCGTTGCCGCCGCCGACGATGCTCAGCAGGTCGGGCTGCAGGGCGAGGGCGGCGTCGAGCTGCGGGCCGGCGACGTCGGCGAGCTTGCGGCCGCGCACCGCGAGGTTGGCGTAGGAGAAGTCGTCGACGTGCGGCGAGAGCAAGGCCGCGAGCCGGTCGGCCCAGCCGACGTAGGCGCCGGGCGTGGCCGGGTCGGGGTCGCTCATCCCCTCGGTGAAGGAGTCGCCGATCGCCACGTAGCGGCCCCAGGCGCGCGGCTCGGGCCGGATGCTGCCGGCCTGCCCGTGGACCGTCGGGCCGACGTCGCCGTGGACGAGGCGCAGCGGGTGCTCGGTCGTGTTGCGGTCGCTCACGGCAGCCTCCAGTCGATCGCCTCGCCGCCCTGCTGGCGCAGCAGCTCGTCGGCCCGGCTGAACGGCCGGCTCCCGAAGAAGCCGCCCCGCGCCGACAGGGGCGAGGGGTGTGCGCTCTCGACCCGGGGCACGTCGCCGAGCCGGGAGGCGAGATCGCGCGCGTCTCGGCCCCACAGGATCGCGACGAGCGGTCCCCCGCGGCGCACCAGTGCGTCGATCGCCAGGTCGGTGACCTTCTCCCAGCCCTTGCCGCGGTGGCTGGCCGGCGTGCCCGGGCGCACGGTGAGCACCCGGTTGAGCAGCATGACCCCCGCATCGGCCCAGGGGGAGAGGTCGCCGGTGGTGGGGCGCGGTATACCCAGGTCGTCGACGAGCTCGGTGTAGATGTTCTGCAGGCTGCGCGGCACGGGGGAGACGTCGGGCGCCACGGAGAAGCTGAGGCCGACGGCGTGCCCGGGCGTGGGGTAGGGGTCCTGCCCCACGATGAGCACGCGCACGTCGTCGAGCGGCCGGGTGAAGACGCGCAGCACGTGGTCACCGCCGGGCAGATAACCGCGGCCGGCCGCCACCTCCCCGCGCAGGAACTCGCCCAGCTCGGCCACGGTCTCCTCCACGGGCGCGAGCGCCTCGGCCCAGCTCGGGTGCACCAGGTCGCGCAGGGGGGTGGGGGTCACCACGCCAGGGTATGCCCGCCCCCGCCAACCGTCGCCCCGCGCCCGCCGAGCCACCGGGCGTCGCTTGTGGTTGCCGGCCCAACCATTCGCGGCGCTCGGTGGGAAGAAGGAGGGGAGGGAAGGGGGCGGCAGGGAGTAGCCGGGGACGCGCGCGGGCAAATGACACGGCTGTAAGTCGTGTGCCCTAGACTGGCTCTCGATCCGGCCAGATCAAGCGTTGTGACGAGAGGACATCACCCATGGGCGCTGCCAGGCACGTGCAGCAGGTGGAACCCCCCGCCGGCCTGTCCGAGCGGGACCAGGAGATCCTCGACTTCGAGAACCGTCACTGGACCTATGCCGGCTCCAAGGAGCAGGGCATCAAGGACCTCTTCGACCTGAGCTCGACGCGCTACTACCAGCTGCTCAACCAGCTCATCGACGACGAGGCCGCGCTCGCCTACAAGCCGCTGCTCATCAAGCGCCTGCGCCGCGACCGGTCCCGCCGCCAGCGTGCCCGCTCGATGCGCCGGCTCGGCTTCGAGGGCTGACGCGCGACACCCGCCAGGCCCACTGCCCCTCCGGGCGGTGGGCCTTGTAGTTTGTGCGGACGATCACCGGCTGCGAGGAGGCAGGCAGGGATGATGACCGACGTTCAGATCGCGCAGGGGGCCACGCTCGAGCGGATCGCCGACATCGCGGCGGGGTTGGGGCTGACCGAGGACGAGTTCGAGCCCTACGGGCACGACAAGGCCAAGATCGCGCTGCAGGTGCTCGATCGCCTGGCCGACCGGCCGGACGGCAAGCTGATCCTGGTCACGGCGATCAACCCGACCGCCGCGGGGGAGGGCAAGACGACGACCAACGTCGGCCTGTCCATGGCGCTCAACCGGATCGGCGCCCAGGCCATCACCACCCTGCGCGAGCCCTCGCTGGGCCCGTGCTTCGGCATGAAGGGCGGCGCCGCCGGCGGCGGGTATGCCCAGGTCGTCCCGATGGACGACATCAACCTGCACTTCACCGGCGACTTCCACGCCATCACCTCGGCGCACAACCTGCTCGCCGCGCTGCTCGACAACTCGCTGCACCAGGGCAACCCGCTGGGCCTGGACCCCAAGCGCATCACCTGGACCCGCGTCCTCGACATGAACGACCGCGCCCTGCGCAACATCGTCGTCGGCATGGGCAAGAAGGGCGACGGGGTGGTGCGGGAGTCCGGCTTCGAGATCACCGTGGCCAGCGAGATCATGGCGGCGCTGTGTCTCGCCACGGGGTTGGAGGACCTCAAGGAGCGCTTCGGGCGCATCGTCGTCGGCTACACCTACGACAAGGAGCCGGTGACCGCCGGGCAGCTCGAGGCGGCGGGCGCCATGGCCATGCTCATGAAGGACGCCGTCAAGCCCAACCTGGTCCAGACCCTGGAGAACACCCCGGCGATCATCCACGGCGGCCCCTTCGCCAACATCGCGCACGGCAACAACTCGGTGCTCGCCACCCGCACCGCGCTCAAGCTCGCCGACTACGTCGTCACCGAGGCCGGCTTCGGCGCCGACCTGGGGGCCGAGAAGTTCTTCGACATCGTCTGCCCGGCGGGCGGTCTGCGCCCCGACGCCGCCGTCATCGTCGCCACGGTCCGCGCGCTCAAGCTCAACGGCGGCGCGCCGAAGTCCGACCTGGGCACCGAGGACGTCGAGGCCCTGGGCGCCGGGCTGGCGAACCTCGAGCAGCACCTGGAGAACCTCGCGAAGTTCGGCGTCCCCGTCGTCGTCGCGCTCAACCGCTTCCCGAGCGACAGCGACGCCGAGCTCGACCTGGTGCGCGAACGCTGCGGCCAGCTCGGGGTGGAGGTGGCGCGCTCGGAGGTCTTCACCCGCGGCGGTGAAGGCGGCGAGGAGCTCGCCCGCGCGGTCGTCCAGCTGTGCGAGCGGGGCAGCGACTACGCGCCGCTGTATGCCGCGGACGCGGACCTGCAGACCAAGATCGAGACCGTGGCACGCGAGGTATACCGCGCCGACGGCGTCTCCTTCGCCCCGGCCGCGCAGACGCAGCTGACCCAGCTCACCGAGCAGGGGTACGGCGACCTGCCGGTCTGCATGGCCAAGACGCAGTACTCCTTCTCCGACGACCCGACGCTGCTCGGGGCGCCCCGCGGCTTCACGATCACCGTCCGCGACCTGGTCGTCAACGCCGGCGCCGGCTTCGTCGTCGCCCTCACCGGCGACATCATGCGCATGCCCGGGCTGCCGAAGGTCCCCGCTGCGCTCGGCATGGACATCGCCGAGGACGGCACCATCACCGGCCTGAGCTAGGCCCAGATCACCACGATCACCGCCGTCGTGACGAGCAGGACGATCGAGAGCACCCGGTAGTTCGCCCAGACCGCGGTGCCCTGCAGCGCCTGGCTCTCCTCGGTCCAGTAGTCGCTCTTCCACGTGAGCTCGGCCGTCTTGGACTCATCCGGCGAGGGTCCGAGCAGACTGATGACGACCAGCAGCAGCACCGAGGCCGCCGTGCTGATGCCCGCGGCGTAGAGGAACTGGATCGAGGGCTCCTCCGGCAGCACCTGGGTGAGGATGAACATCAGCAGCCCGAGCGGCTGCATGATCACCAGCGTGAGGAAGGCCGCCGTGGCGCTGATCCGCTTCGAGGCGATGCCGACGAGGAAGACCGCGACGACCGGCGGCACGAGGAAGGACAGCACCGACTGCAGGTAGTTGTAGAGCGTGTCGAACTGGGCGATGAAGGGCGCCCAGACGATCGCCACGACCAGCGCGACGACGGTGGCGACCCGACCGGTGAGCACCAGACCGCGCTGCGAGGTGTTGGGGCGCAGCGTCTTGACGAAGTCCATCGTCACGATCGTCGAGGCCGAGTTGAGGATCGAGTCGACGGTCGAGGTGATCGCCGCGATGACCGCCGCAAGGATGAGGCCGCGCAGGCCCACCGGCAACAGGTCGAAGACGAGGGTCGGGAAGACCGTGTCGGGACTCTCGAGGTTCGGGTACAGCGAGAGCGCCATGACCCCGGGGAAGATGAAGAGGAAGAGGAAGGCCAGCTTGATGAAGCCGGCCAGCAGCGAGCCCCACCGGCCGTGGTCCAGCGACTTCGCACCCAGGGTGCGCTGCACGACGAGCTGGTTGGTGGTCCAGTAGTAGAGCCCGACGATGAGCACCCCGGTGAGCAGCCCCGGCCACGGCAGGTCGGGGTGGTCCGCGGGCAGGATGAGGCTCATCTTCTCGTCACCCGCGACCTGCGCCATGGAGTCCCACGACTCGATCGCATTGAAGGTCGCGATGAGGACGATCACGCCGCCCAGCAGGGTGACGGTCGCCTGGATCGAGTCGCTCACCATGACCGCGCCCAACCCGCCGATGACGGTGTAGATCGCGGCCAGGATGGCGAGCACCGCGACCGAGACGATCATCGGGATGTCGGGGTAGAGCACCTTGACGACGACGGCGCCGGCGAAGAGCGCGGCGGCCATGTCGATGAACATGTTGGCGAAGAGGTTGAACCCGGCGAAGGCCATCCGCGCCCGCCGGTCGTAGCGCTGCTCGAGGAACTCCGGCAGCGTGAAGACCTTGGAGCGCAGGTAGAACGGCAGGATGAAGAAGATGAAGACGACGAGGATGATCGCCGACATCCACTCGTAGGCAAAGATCGAGATGCCCTGCTCGTAGGCCCCGCCGGCCAGCCCGACGAAGGTCGCGCCGGACATGTTGGTCGCCACCAGCGAGAGCCCGACGAAGGGCCAGATGAAGTTGCGACCCCCGAGGAAGTAGTCCTCGGAGGCGTCGCTCTCCTTGCCGCTCGCCTTCGCCTCGGCGTGCGCCTTCTTCTGCATCCGGGAGCCGACCACCAGCGGGATGATCCGGCTGAGCACGAGGTAGCCGATGATGACCGAGAGGTCGAGCGCGCGGACGGTGAAGTCCGGCATACCTCCTCCGGCGTCGGCGAGCGGGAGCATCACGTCGGCGGTCATCGGGTCTCCTCCTCGGTGCGGACGACGAGCACGGCGCAGGGCGCGTGCCGGACGATGCCCTCGGCGTCGTTGCCGAGCAGGACGCGCACGAAGGCGTTCTGCCCGCGGCTGCCGATGACGACGAGGTCGGCGTCGATCTCGTCGCGCAGGCGCAGGATCTCGTCGGTGGCGCGGCCGGTGCGCAGGTGGCTGCCGGCGACGGCGACGTGCGCCCCCTGCAGCTGGCTGACCGCGTCGGCGAGCACCGGTCTGGCCTCGGCCACGACCCGTTCGCGCAGCGAGGGGCTCAGCGGCGTCGGGTTGGTCCACGGCGAGACGAGGGCGACGTGCACGACGTGCACCTCGGCCTCGGTATGCCGCACCAGGTCGATCACGCGCTCGCGGGCGAGGGCCGCGCTGGGCGAGCCGTCGGTCGCGAGCAGGATCCGGGTCGGGAACATGTGGTGCCTCCCGTGGGCAGGTCGTGTCGGCGCTGACGGGACCCAGCCTGACAAGCCGACGCGGTCCGCGCCCGCTGAAATGACGCGGCGTCAAGTCGGCTCCGGGGCCGGGCAGCCGCGGGCCGGGCAGCCCGTAGACTGGCGCGGCATGAGTGAGGCGACCTGGCGAGAAGTGGCTCCGGGGGTCCACGTCCGTCGGCACGAGGAGCTCAAGCTCAACTGCGGCCTGGTCGTGGGGGAGGAGCGCTCGCTCGTCGTCGACACCCGCAGCTTCCACGCGCAGGGCCAGGACCTGCTGGAGGCGGTGCGCCGCATCACCGACACCGAGCTGGTCGTGGTCAACACGCACGCGCACTACGACCATTGCTTCGGCAACGCCGCCTTCCGCGACTCCCAGATCTATGCCCACTCCGGCGCGGCCGAAGGGCTGCGGCGCACCGGCGAGCACCAGCGGCAGCAGGTGGTCGACCACCTGCGCTCGACCGACCGCGAGCACCTCGCCGAGCAGGTGGAGGACACCGAGATCGTGCTGCCCTTCTACCTCATCGAGGACGACACCGCGCTCGACCTGGGTGGTCGGACCGTCGAGCTGCAGTATGCCGGGCGCGGGCACACCGACCACGACCTGGCGGTGGGGGTGCCCGACGCCGGGGTCGTCTTCGCCGGCGACCTCGTCGAGGAGGGTGCCGACCCGGCGATGGAGGACGCCTTCCCGATGGAGTGGGCGCCGACGCTGCGCTCGCTGCTCGAGCGCCGCTCCGGGGAGACGGCGGACACCTGGGTGCCCGGGCACGGCCACGTCGTGGACCGCACCTTCGTCGAGGCGCAGGCCGAGCAGCTCGCCGCCATGGCCGAGCGTTTCACCGAGGTGCTGGGCACCGGGATCGCCGGCGTGGACTCGCTGGCCAACGCGGGCCGCGGCCTCGGTCTCGGCGAGGACACACTCCGGCTGGCCGCCATCCGGGCGCTGGAGCTGCGGCACTGATTCCCGTCCGGGGACCGGGCGATCCACGGTGGTGGCGCCGGCCAGCCCGGGCGCCTCCGGGCATACCGGCCGCGTCATTTGCACTCGGAGGCCCCGAGTGCTCATCATGGTCCTAGCACTCTCACCATGAGAGTGATAATCCGACCGGCCTGTCGAGGGTCGGGAGCCGGGGAGACCTGATCCCCGCGCCTCCGGCTCGTCCGTCGCGGGCGGCACCCGGTCACCCGTCCATCCGCATGTGGAGGAAGCAGCTCAGATGGCCAAGACCATTGCTTTCGACGAGGAGGCTCGCCGCGGGCTCGAGAAGGGTATGAACACCCTTGCCGACGCCGTCAAGGTGACCCTCGGCCCCAAGGGCCGCAACGTCGTGCTCGAGAAGAAGTGGGGCGCTCCCACCATCACCAACGACGGTGTGAGCATCGCCAAGGAGATCGAGCTCGAGGACCCCTACGAGAAGATCGGCGCCGAGCTGGTCAAGGAGGTCGCCAAGAAGACCGACGACGTCGCCGGTGACGGCACGACGACGGCGACCGTCCTGGCCCAGGCCATGGTGAAGGAGGGCCTGCGCAACGTCGCCGCCGGCGCCAACCCGATGGCCCTCAAGCGGGGCATCGAGGTCGCCGTGAAGGCCGTCAACGACGACCTGCTCGAGATGGCCAAGCCGGTGGAGACCAAGGAGCAGATCGCGCAGTCCGCGTCGATCTCTGCGGCCGACACCGAGATCGGCGGCATGATCGCCGAGGCCATGGACAAGGTCGGCAACGAGGGTGTCATCACCGTCGAGGAGTCCAACACCTTCGGGCTGGAGCTGGAGCTCACCGAGGGTATGCGCTTCGACAAGGGCTACATCAGCCCCTACTTCGTCACCGACACCGAGCGCATGGAGTCCGTCCTCGAGGACGCCTACGTGCTGGTCGTCAACTCCAAGATCTCGTCGGTCAAGGACCTGCTGCCGCTGCTGGAGAAGGTCATGCAGTCCGGCAAGCCGCTGATGATCATCGCCGAGGACGTCGAGGGCGAGGGTCTGGCGACCCTCGTCGTCAACAAGATCCGCGGCAACTTCAAGTCCGTGGCCGTCAAGGCCCCGGGCTTCGGTGACCGCCGCAAGGCCATGCTGGCCGACATCGCCATCCTCACCGGCGGCCAGGTCATCTCCGAGGAGGTCGGCCTCAAGCTGGAGAACGCCGAGCTCGACATGCTGGGCACCGCCCGCAAGGTCGTCGTCACCAAGGACGAGACCACCATCGTCGAGGGCGGCGGTGACGCCGACCAGATCGCCGGCCGGGTCTCCCAGATCCGCACCGAGATCGACAACTCCGACTCCGACTACGACCGCGAGAAGCTGCAGGAGCGGCTGGCCAAGCTGGCCGGCGGCGTCGCCGTCATCAAGGCGGGCGCGGCGACCGAGGTCGAGCTCAAGGAGCGCAAGCACCGCATCGAGGACGCGATGCGCAACGCCAAGGCGGCCGTCGAGGAGGGCATCGTCGCCGGTGGTGGCGTCGCCCTCATCCAGGCCTCCCGCGCCTTCGACGGGCTGTCCGTCGACGGCGACGAGGCCACCGGCGCCAACATCGTCAAGGTGGCCATCGAGGCGCCGCTCAAGCAGATCGCGATCAACGCCGGTCTCGAGGGTGGCGTCGTGGCGGAGAAGGTCCGCGGGCTCACCCCCGGCGAGGGCCTCAACGCCGCGACCGGTGAGTACGGCGACATGCTCGAGTTCGGCGTCGCCGACCCGGTGAAGGTGACCCGCTCTGCGCTGCAGAACGCCGCCTCCATCGCCGCGCTCTTCCTCACCACCGAGGCGGTCATCGCCGACAAGCCGGAGAAGGCCCCGGCCATGCCGGCCGGCGCCGACGGCGGCATGGGTGGCATGGACTTCTGATCGATCCCGTGATCAGACGCTAGGCGCGCTCGCGTTCCTCGCGGGCGAACCACCACCGACGGGCGGTCCCTCCACTGCGGAGGGGCCCGCCCGTCGGCCTGTGCCGGGGAGCTCGCGACGGCGGGGCTGGGGACCCCTGCGCCCGCGACGCCTGCCACGGCGCGCGGCGGTGCCGTCACTCGGGGTAGGTCGCTCGACCCGGACATGTCACCCTGCAGCGGTCACGCCGGGGTGAAGCGGGTGCGGTTGGTCTGCTCGACCAGCTCGTAGTCCTGGCCGGCCGTGCGCAGCGTCGTGGAGATCTGCTGCAGCGAGGTGCGGACCTTCTCCTGGGTGGCGCTCCAGTCCTGGGTGACGCTGTGGAAGCTGCCGGCCGCTGACCCGCGCCAGCAGTCCTGGAGCGCGTTGAGCTTGGCCATCATCGCGCGGACCTCGCCCTCGATGCTGGTGGCGATGCGCTCGATGTCGCCGGAGGCGGCGGCGATCCGTGCCGTGTCGACGGCGAAGGTGTTGCTCATGGGTTCCCTCCCTCGTGACGGTGGCCGGGTGGCCACCTCGTGCCTCCGACGCTAGGCGGTGTCGCGCCTGCTCCGCAGAAGTTGTCCACAGGTAGGGTCTGCGGTCATGACCGTCCTCGTCGACCCGCCGCTGTGGCGGGCCCACGGCAGGCTCTGGTCGCACCTCGCGAGCGACATCTCGCTCGCCGAGCTGCACGCCTTCGCGCAACGGTCGGGCATACCCCGGCGGTCCTTCGAGGGCGACCACTACGACATCCCCGAGGAGCGGTATGCCGAGGTCGTCGCTGCGGGCGCGGCCGAGGTGAGCGGGGGCGAGCTGGCCCGGCGGCTGCGGGACAGCGGGTTGCGCTTCCGCAAGCGCAAGGGGGAGCGGCCGCTGGCCCGGGTCGAGGACGGGCTGGCGGGGGCCGCGCCGACCCCGCACCTGCTGGAGGTGGTCGCCTCCCCGCTGGAGCGTCTCGGCGCCGGGGCGTCGGTGGTGCTGGCCCGGGCGCAGGGGGTCCCGGAGCGCATGGCCCTCGTGCGCAACTCGACCCGGGAGGCTGGGGCGCCCCCGGCGGCAAGCGCGAGGTCACCGATGCCTCCGCGCGGGCGGCGGCCGTGCGCGAGGTCGCCGAGGAGATCGCGGTCGAGCTGGAGCAGGAGCGGCTGGTCGCCGTGGGCTACCAGCGGATCACCCTGCCCCCCGGGCACGGCGCCCGCAGCTGGGACGAGGGCGACAACTACGTCCAGGTGTATGCCGCCACGCTGCCCTCCCCGGTCCCGCTGCGGCCGGACGGGGTCGAGGTGCTCGAGGCGCGCTGGCTGAGTCTGGCCGAGGCGCGGGGTGTCGCGGGCCAGGCTGCTTGGTGGCCGCTCGCCGAGTGGTGGTGGGCCCGGGGGTAGGGCTCCGCAGGTCGTGCCTCCGGCAGGTCTACGGGTATGCGGGTCTACTGGGCCCGGCCGGACGGCGGCGTCCCGACCGGGAGGTCCGAGGAGCAAGTCTAGGGGGAGGCCGGTTGTGAGCGATGCGACCCCGGATCAGGGGTCCCCCCACGTGCGCGACGCCCCGACGCTCCCGCGGGGCGTCCGCCGTCGAGCACCGTCGCCGATCCCGACGGCTCAGCCGTAGGTGTCCCGCGGCCCGCGACCGCCGGAGGAGAGCGGGCCCTTGCGCCAGTGCGGCCCCGCCGGTCCCTGCACCACGATGTCGCGCACGACGTCCTCGCCGATGAGCTCCTCGATCCGCCCGAGGACGGTGGAGGTCAGCAGCCTCATCTGGGTGGCCCACGCGGTCGACCTGGCCCGGACGGTCAGCGTGCTGCCCTCGAAGGCGACCACCTCGACGTTCGAGGCCACCTGGTCGCCGACGATGGCACGCCACCGTCCCACCACCCCGCCGACCTGCACGTCGTCGGCCCAGCCCCGGCCGGCCACGAGGCGGTCGACCTCGTCCCCCAGGAGCTGCGGGTCACGCCGGCCGTCGGCACCGGGCTCGGTGGACGCCGCCCCCCGGTGGCGCCGGGCCCGCCCCGCGCGCCCGGACGCAGCCCTTTGTCGCGGGCCGTCCGCCGCGCCCGGGTGAGGGCCTCACGCGCGGCGTCCATCGGCTCCGGCACCGCCCCCGGGGCGCCGTCCGGTTCGTCCCCCGAGGTCTGGTCAGGGGCCTGTTCGGGGGTCACGGCGCTGCGCCCGGGGCCCGCTCGCGGCGGGAGACCGACCCGAGCTCCACGTCGAAGACCCTGGACCCCTCACCGAGCAAGCGGTCCGGGACGTCGGCCGCGACCGCCGCGGTGACGAGCACCTGCTCGCAGTCGCCCACCAGGTCGGCCAGCCGCTCACGCCGGCCCGAGTCCAGCTCGGCGAAGACGTCGTCCAGGACCAGGACCGGGTCGGTGCCCAGGTCGTGGCGCAGCAGGTGGAAGCCGGCCAGCCGGAGCGCGAGCGCCAGGCTCCACGACTCCCCATGACTGGCGTAGCCTTCGCCGGGAGGTCACCCAGGGTGAGGGTGAGGTCGTCACGGTGCGGTCCGACCAGGCATACCCCGCGCTCCTGCTCCTGGCCGCGGAGCTCCTCGATCGAGCCCAGGAGCGCGGTGACCAGCTCGGTCTGCTCGGGCACCTCTGCGGCCGCGAGCCCACGAGCCGTCTCGGACCCCTCGGTCAGGCTGCTGCGGTAGGTGGCGCGCGCTGGGGTGTCGCTGTCGCTGATGGTGCGGTATGCCTCGTCGAGGTAGGGCTGGAGGTCCCGCAGCAGCCGCAGCCGGGCATACAGCAAGGCGCCGCCAATCTGGGCCAGCTGGTCGTCGAAGACGGCCAGCGTGGCCAGCGCGGAGGAGCGCGCGTCCTCGAGGCTCTCGCCGGGTGCCAGCCGGGGTCCGCCGGACCGACGGGTGGGTGCCCGCCAGAGGTGGGCGGCCTGCTTGAGCAGCGCACCGCGCTGCCGGACCGTCCGGTCGTAGTCGGCCCGCACCGCCGCCCACCGCGGCTGCCGGGCGACGAGCAGGTCGTCCAGGAACCGCCGCCGTTCCCCGGGGTCCCCCTTGACCAGCGCCAGGTCCTCGGGGGCGAAGAGCACGCTGCGCAAGGTGCCGAGCACGTCCCGTTGCCGCGCGACCGGCGAACGGTTGAGCCGGGCCCGGTTGGCCCGACCCGGCACGATCTCCAGCTCGACCAGGGACTCGCGGCCGTCGCGGACCACGGTCGCGCGGACGATCGCCGCACCCGGGGCGCCCGCCCGGACGAGCGGGGCGTCCTGGGCCACGCGGTGGCTGCTGAGGGAGGCGACGTAACCGGCGGCCTCGACGAGGTTGGTCTTGCCCTGCCCGTTGCGCCCCAGCAGCACGGTGACACCCGGGGCCAGGTCGACGTCGGCGGCCGGATAGCTCCGGAAGTCGGCGATCCCGAGATGACTCAGGTGCACGCGCGTCGAGTCTGGTCAGGGCCGACTGCGGCGGCGGCCGTGCTCAGGAGTCGTCGCCGGGGCGGGACTCGCCCGGCTCGGCGTGCTTGGGCTCGGCGCCTGGTGCACCTCGACCTGGTCGGCGTCGCGCGTCCCCTCGTCGTCGAGCATGCGCACCGCGTGCCCCCCGAACTGGCCGCGCAGTGCCGCCACCGCCTGCATGGCGGGGGAGTTCTCCTGGCGGGAGGCGAAACGGGCGAAGAGCGCGGCGCTGATGACCGGCATGGGCACGGCGTTGTCGATGGCCTCCTCGACGGTCCAGCGCCCCTCGCCGGAGTCCGTGGTGTACTCGTCGATGCCCTCGAGCTCGGGGGTCTCGCCGAGCGCGTTGACCAGCAGGTCCAGCAACCAGGAGCGGACCACGGTGCCGCGGCTCCAGGCCTGGAAGCAGCCCTTGACATCCTTGACGATGTCCTTGGCGAGGAGCAGCTCGAAGCCTCGGCGTAGGCGTGCATGAGGCCGTACTCGATGCCGTTGTGCACCATCTTGGCGTAGTGGCCCGCACCGACGTCGCCCGCGTGGACGAAGCCCTCCTCGCGCGGGCCCTCCGGGCGCAGCGCGTCGAAGACGGGCATGGCCTTCTCCACGTCGGCCTCGCGGCCGCCGCACATGAGCCCGTAGCCGTTGTCCAGGCCCCAGATGCCGCCGGAGACCCCGCAGTCGACGTAGCCGATGCCCTTGGGCTCCATGAGCGCGTCCAGCTCACGGTCCTCGGTGTACTTCGAGTTGCCCCCCTCGATGATGAGGTCGCCCTCCTGCAGCAGCTCGCCGAGCTGCTCGACGGTCGACCGGGTCGGCTTGCCGTGCGGCACCATGACCCAGACGACGCGTGGCGCCTCGAGGGCCTCCACCATCGCCTCGACGCTGTCCACGTCGCGCACCTGCTCGTCGAGGTCGAAGCCCACGACTTCGTGCCCCGCGCGGCGCAGCCGCTCGCGCATGTTGCCGCCCATCTTGCCGAGGCCGATCATGCCGATCTTCATGGTGCTCCTCCTTGGTCGAAACTGGACTGGCGCGTCGCCGCCTCAGCCGGCGAAACGCACCGGCATCAGGACGTAGCGGTAGCTGTCGTCGGCCTCGCCCTCGAGCTCGGGCTGGCCGGAGATGACGGCGGGACGGGAGGGCTGGGTGAAGGACAACCGGGTGTAGGGCTGCCCGAGCACTCCCAGGCCGTCGAGCAGGAACTGCGGGTTGAAGGCGATCTCGATCTCCGGTCCCTCGAGCGTGGACTCGACCGCCTCGCTGCCCTGGGCGTCGTCCCCGGTGCCGGCCTCGATCGCCAGCTGACCCTCGGAGAACCGGAGGCGGACCGGGGTGTTGCGTTCGGCGACGAGGGCGACGCGGCGCACCGCCTCGATGAAGGCCTGCGTGTCGACGACGGCAACGGAGTCCACCGAGGACGGGAAGATGGAGGTGACCTTCGGATACTCACCGTCCAGCAGCCGCGTGGTGGTGCGCCGCTGCCCTGCCTCGAAGGCGACCAGACCGTCACCGCGACCGGCCTCACCCAGGGAGAGGTCGACCGAGGCGCTGGCTCCCAGGGACTTGGCGGTCTCGGAGAGGGTGCGGGCCGGGATGAGGCAGACGTGGTCCGCGTCGCTGCTGCCGGGGGACCACGTGAGCTCACGCTGCGCCAGCCGGTAGCGGTCCGTGGCGAGCATGGTGATCTTCTCGCCGTCGATCTCCACCCGGACCCCGGTCAGGATGGGCAGGGTGTCACCGCGGTCGGCCGCGATCGAGACCTGGTTGACGGCCTGGGTGAAGGAGTCGCCGGGCACCGACCCGCTGGTCTCGGCCTGGCCAGGGAGCTGCGGGTAGTCGCCCACGGGCATCTGGATGAGGGAGAACCTGCTGGAGCCGCAGGTCAGCGAGACCTTGCTGCCGTCCGTGGAGACCTCCACCGGCTTGGCCGGCAGGTTCCGCGCGATGTCCGCGAGCAGCCGCCCGAGGACGAGCACCTGGCCGCCCTCGGAGACCTCTGCCTCGACGGTGACGGTCGCTGAGACCTCGTAGTCGTAGGCGGAGAACGTGAGGGTCCCCTCCGGGTCGGCAGTCAGCAGCACACCGGCCAGCACCGGGACGGGCGGACGGTTGGACAGGCCGCGGACGACCCACGCCACCGCCTCGGAGAGCACATCGCGCTCGACACGAAACTTCACGACACCTCGAACCTTCCGGACATGTTGGTCTTCGGGGCAACTCTGCCACGTCCGTCGGCCCCGCGCTGCCGCACGTCCCCAGGGACGCAGGGGAATGATCCGGGGATGACAAGGAACTCGTCATCGTCATCGGGGTTGTGGATGCTGTGGACAACCACGTCCGCGGAGCGGCGTCCTCGCTGGTGGCGGGCCGACGCGCCATGCCTGTCGAGCTGTGCATGCCCGGTGGACGTCCTGCGCGGTCGCGCGGGGCCTCCTGGGGACGGTCGCGCAGCATCCCCAGCGCGAGATCCATCGCTCACCGCTCCTCCCCAGCCTGACCTGCGATGATCCGCAGTCTGTCCACACCCTGCGCACAGGGCCGGTGAGCGTCGCCTCCGACGGCGGACGGCATCCCGATCGAGACTGATGTGACGAAGGTGAACGCTGAGCAACAACGCACAGGGTTATCCACAGGTGTGGATACCGTCGGGTAAGGTGCGGGTCTCGACGGTGCTCGGTTCCGCGCACCGCAGGCCTCGGCTCAGCGCTGCGAGGCCCGGCGGATGCCGCCGGTGAGCTCGGCGATCTGGTCGTAGAGCGCCCGCCGTTCACCGATCTGGGCCCGGATCTTGCGCTCGGCGTGCATCACCGTGGTGTGGTCCCGACCGCCGAACTCCTGACCGATCTTCGGCAGCGACAGGTCGGTCAGCTCGCGGCAGAGGTACATCGCGATCTGGCGGGCGTTGACCAGGGTGCGCGAGCGGGAGGTCCCGCAGAGCTCGTCCACCGTGATCTGGAAGTACTCGGACACCTCGCGGATGATCGTCGCCACGCTGATCTGCGCCGTGTCGCTGCCGGGGACGATGTCCTTGAGGACGTGCGCGGCCAGGTCGGCATCGGCTCGTTGCGACGACAGCGACGCGAAGGCCGTGACCCGGATCAGGGCGCCCTCGAGCTCGCGGATGTTGGTGGTGATGCGGCTGGCGATGTGCTCGAGCACCTCGTCCGGCAGCTGCATCCCCTCCTGCGCCGCCTTCTTGCGCAGGATGGCGATGCGCGTCTCCAGGTCGGGGGGCTGCACGTCGGTGAGCAGTCCCCACTCGAACCGGCTCCGCATCCGCTCGGCGAAGCCGGACAGCCGCTTGGGCGGCTGGTCCGAGGTGATCACGACCTGCTTCTCGCTGTTGTGCAGCGTGTTGAAGGTGTGGAAGAACTCCTCGACGGTCTGCTCCTTGCCCTGCAGGAACTGGATGTCGTCGACGAGGAGGAAGTCGACGTTGCGATAGCGCCGCTGGAAGGCGCCGGCCTTGTCGTCGCGGATGGAGTTGATGAAGTCGTTGGTGAACTCCTCGGAGTTCACGTAGCGCACCCGCACGCCCGGGTAGAGCCTGCGGGCGTAGTGGCCGATCGCGTGCAGCAGGTGGGTCTTGCCCAGCCCGGACTCGCCGTAGATGAACAGCGGGTTGTAGGCACGGGCGGGGGACTCGGCCACCGCGAGCGAGGCGGCGTGCGCGAACCGGTTGGAGGGGCCGGAGACGAAGGTGTCGAAGGTGTACTTCGGGTTGAGCCGCGCCTCGTCGGCCGCGCCCGTGACCGCGGGACCGGCTGGCGTCGCCGGTCGCGGTATGCCGTTGGTCGCCGCCGACCGGGAGACGGCGGGGATGTCCTGCTCGCCCGGATCGGGAACGGAGCTGGAGCTCGGCCCGGACGCCGGCCGGGTGAGGGACTCACGGGTCAGGGAGTCGTCCTCGGAGTCGTCCGCCTCGTCCTCCACGCGCTGGCGCAGGGCGTCGTCGACGGTGATCGCGACCCGGATCTCCCGGTTCAGCTCGCGCGACAGCCCGTCCTCGATGGGGCGGCGCAGGCTCGTCTCGAGCATCTCCTTGGTATGCGAGTACGGCACCGCTAGCAGCACCGTCGTGTCCAGCAGGCCGACCATCTGGGTGAGCTGCAGGAAGGCGCGTTCCCGAGCACCGATCCCCCCGGTCTCCAGCTCGTCCACCACCCGGGCCCACACGTCCTCGGAGGTCGGCGCGGGCTGCGACATGGGCGGGCTCAGCCCCTCTCGGACCGGGTCAGGAAGCGACGGTGACGGTTGTCCACACACTTGTCCACAGGATGTGGATGACAGGGTGGGCATGTGCCGGAAGCGCCGACGCTAACAAGCGCGGCCCGCGACCCGCAAGTGCCGGCGGACGACGGATCTGCACCGCTCGGCGTGTCGTGCGCGAAGGTGCTGGTCGGATGCGTGAGGATGCCCGGTTCGGGTGTCTCGGCCGCTGGACGGCGGCGCGTTTGACCGGTACGGACCGGCTCCCGTACCGTTGAGCAGTCCGTGCGGCCGCTTTCGCCTGCCCGTGCATCACCCGACCGAGGCTCGACCCCCGTGGTCCCGACGTGGCAGATGACGGGCTTCCGTTGGCGGCCGAGCCGGCGCACCGACCCGTACGTCACCACCACCACCGGAGCAGCGATGAGCAAGCGCACCTTCCAGCCGAACAACCGCCGCCGCGCCAAGAAGCACGGTTTCCGTCTGCGGATGCGGACCCGCGCCGGCCGCAGCATCCTCGCCGCTCGCCGGCGCAAGGGCCGTTCCGCCCTGTCCGCCTGAGTCCGCAGCAGCGTTCCCTCCGACGGCGATGCTGCCACGCCGGCACCGGCTGACCTCGGGCCAGGACTTCCGGTCTGTCCTGCGGGGCCGCGGCGACGGGCGTCGGCGGCGACGAGCCGGTACCTCGCTGCTGGTGGTGCACGCCTCCTGCCCTGCCCCCGACGACGGCTCGACCCGCTGCCCGCGGGTCGGCCTCGTGGTGTCGCGGGCCGTCGGCAACGCCGTGGTCCGCAACCGCACCGCCCGTCGCCTGCGGGCGCTGGTCGGCGCACGACTGGCCACGATGCCCTGCGGGACCGACCTCGTCGTCCGGGCCCTGCCCCCGGCGGCATCGGCCACCTCGACCGAGCTGGGCTCCGCGCTCGACGACGGGCTGGCGCGCGCGCTGCCGCGGCTCGTATGAGTGAGGCCCAGCTCCGTGACGTCCACCGGGGAGGCGTGGGCGAGGGGGAACCTCGTAGCGTCCTGGCTCGTCCTCTGGTCTGGATGATCCGGCTCTACCAGTGGACGATCTCGCCGTTGCTGGGTCCGGTCTGCCGTTACTACCCGTCCTGCTCCGCGTACGGTGTCACCGCGCTGGAGCGCCACGGTCCCCTGCGGGGCGGGTGGTTGACGGTGCGCCGTGTCCTGCGCTGCCACCCGTGGGCGGCCGGCGGGGTGGACCACGTGCCGCCCCGTCCCGGCTCAGGGGCCGGGGACCGCACGGACCCGACCGTGGAGCAGCACGCTCCGACGACCACCCCGGGCGACGAGACCGCCGTCGCCCGCCGAGACTGAGGACCCCATGGGATTCTTCGACACCATTCTGTTCCCTTTCATCTGGTTCGACTCCGCGATCCTCGTCGGCTTCGAGTGGCTGCTCACCCAGCTCGGTATGCCCGACACCAGCGGGTGGACCTGGGTCCTCGCCATCGTCGGGCTGGTCGTCACCCTCAGGGCCCTGCTGACGCCGCTCATGATCCGCCAGATCCGCAGTCAGCGCCGGCTGCAGATCGTGCAGCCCGAGCTGATGAAGATCCAGGCGAAGTACAAGGGCAAGAAGGACCAGGCGAGCCAGAAGGCCTTCCAGGAGGAGACCTTCGGGCTGTACCGCGAGGCGGGTGCCAACCCGTTCGGTGCCTGCCTGCCCATCCTCATCCAGATGCCGTTCTTCTTCGCCCTCTTCCGGTTGCTCAACACCGCGGAGACGGTGAGTCGCGGCGACGTCGAGCCGCTCGGGCTCTTCACCCGGGAGCTGGCGACGAAGATGGCCGGCTCGGAGATCTTCGGGGCCGGACTGACCTCGACCTTCCTGCACGACCAGGACCTGTCAGCGAAGATCCTGTCCCTGGTGCTGATCCTCGTGATGTCGGCGACGCAGTTCATCACCAGCCACCAGCTGATGCGCCAGAACATGTCGCCGGAGGCCCTCAACAGCCCGATGGCCCGGCAGCAGCAGATCCTCATCTACGTGCTGCCCATCGTCTTCGCCGTGACAGGCGTCAACTTCCCGGTGGCGCTGCTCATCTACTGGACGGTCAGCAACCTGTGGACCATGGGCCAGCAGTTCTTCGTCATCCGCAACATGCCGGCGCCGAACACGCCGGCCGAGGAGAAGTACAAGGCCCGCATGGCGCGCAAGGGCAAGACGGCCACCGGGATCCAGTTGAAGAACCCGAACTTCATGGCCGAGCGCGAGGCGGCTCGCACGCAGGTGCAGGCCCGGACGGCGGGTCAGCGGACCCAACCCAAGAGCAAGAAGCGCAGCAAGAGGCGCTGAGCCACCGATCCCGCGCCCGTCCGGGCGCACGTCCCATCCCGACGACCGAGGAGTCCTTGATGACCCTGCCGAACGACACCGAGACCCAGGCGACCAACGAGGGCGCAGATGTGACGCAGATCACATCTGCGCCCGTGGAGAGGGCCGCCGAAGAGCAGCAGGAGTCCGGTTCGACGGAGGGTCGCTCCGCGGACCTCGTCCGCGAAGGGGAGGTGGCGGCCGACTTCCTGGAGACCCTCCTGGACATCGCCGACCTGGACGGGGACCTCGAGGTCGACGTCGACGGCGACCGGGCCGCGGTCGCGCTCGTGGACTCCGAGGACGGGGCGGCACCCCGGCGGCTCGTGGGCCCGGGCGGGTCCGTCCTCGAGGCGCTGCAGGAGCTGACGCGCCTCGCGGTCCAGGCCAGCACGGGGGAGCGCAGCCGGCTCATGCTCGACGTCGCCGGATACCGCGCCGATCGCCGCAGCGCCCTGGTGTCCGAGGCGCAGGAGGCGGTCGCGCAGGTGCGCGACACCGGTCAGCGTCGGGAGCTGGAGCCGATGACCGCCTTCGAGCGCAAGGTCGTCCACGACGAGGTCCTGGCAGCCGGTCTGCGCTCGGAGTCGGAGGGTACCGAGCCCTCTCGCTACGTCGTCGTCCTGCCGGCCGACTGACCGCTGCATGGGCGCGCCCCGCCATGCACCCGAGCCTCCTCCACAAGCGCGAGAGGTCTTCGGGTCGAGGCTCACCCTCGCTGCGGAGTATGCCGACCTGCTGGCCACCACGGGCATCGAGCACGGCCTCATCGGCCCCCGTGAGGCCGAGCGGTTGTGGGACCGTCACCTGGTGAACTGCGCCGTGCTCGGTGAGCTGCTGGACCAGGGGTCCTCGGTCATCGACCTCGGGTCCGGAGCGGGCCTCCCTGGCATCGTGCTCGCGATCGCCCGACCGGACCTGCGGGTGGAGCTCGTGGAGCCGCTGCTCCGCCGGACGACCTGGCTGGAGCGCACCAAGGCGGAGCTGGGGCTGCCCAACGTGCGCGTGCACCGGGGGCGGGCCGAGGAGCTCGCCGGGGTGCTGTCGTCGCCGGTGGTGACCGCCCGGGCGGTCGCGTCCCTGGACAAGCTGGTAAGATGGTCGGTGCCGCTGCTCGAGGAGGGCGGGCGGCTGCTGGCCCTCAAGGGCGAGGCGGCGGAGCGTGAGCTGGAGGAGGCGGCGCCGATGCTGCGGCAGCGCCGCGTCGACAGGTCCCGGCTCCATGTGCTGGCCGAGGGCACCCCCGCCGGGCCGGTCCGGGTCGTGGAGGTCGTCCGGCCGGCGGATGCTCCGGCGTCGCGCTCCGGCGCACCACGCTCCGGCGCACGGCGCTCAGGGCGGCGCCGACAGACTCGTTAGGTCACTCGCCCGAGCGGCTGTCCAGCAGCTGCAGGATACGGTCGAGATCGTCCTTGCCCGCGAACTCGATCACCATCTTCCCCTTGCGGCGTCCCATCGAGACCTGGACCCGCGTGTCCAGCCGTCCGGACAGCGTGTCGGCCACCTCCGCGAGCTCGGGGGACGCGACGGCGCTGCTGCGCCGGCGTCGAGGAGCCGCGTCGTCCGAGCCGAGCGTGATGATCTCCTCGACCGAGCGGACCGAGAGTCCCTCGGCGACGATGCGCTGGGCCAGACGCTCCATGGCCGCTCCGTCCGGCAGCGCGAGCAGCGCCCGTGCGTGACCGGCGCTGAGCACGCCGGAGGCGACGCGACGTTGGACCATGGGCGGCAGCTTGAGCAACCGGATGGTGTTGCTGATCTGCGGTCGCGACCGCCCGATGCGGCCGGCCAGCTCGTCGTGCGTGCAGCCGAAGTCCTCGAGCAGCTGCTGGTAGGCCGCCGCCTCCTCCAGCGGGGTGAGCTGGGCACGGTGCAGATTCTCCAGGAGCGCGTCCCGGAGCATGTGCTCGTCCTCGGTCGCACGCACGATGGCGGGGATGGTGTCCTGGCCGGCCGCCTGGGAGGCACGGAGTCGACGCTCACCCATGACCAGTTCGTAGACCGGCTCGCCGCCCTCGGCCGTCGGCTCCGTGCGGCGTACGACGACCGGCTGGAGGACGCCGAGCTCCCGGACGCTGGTCACGAGCTCGGCCAGCTCGTCCTCGTCGAAGACCTCCCGGGGCTGGCGCGGGTTGGGCCGCACCTGCTCGACCGGGATCTCGGCGAAGACCGCGCCCGGGACCGGGGTCAGGGCGGCGGAGCGGTCGTCAGGGGCGGTCGCGGCCTCGTCTTCCGCCGTCCGAGCAGGCGCGGTCTGGTCGGTCGGCCGGGTGTCGTCGCCGTTCTCGGTGGAACCGTTTCCCGTGAAACCCTCGAAGGAGCCGATCGCGCCGAGGGAACCGCGGTCCGTGCCGCCGTCGTGCGTAGGCTCCGACCCTTCCTCCGCACCCCGGGGGAAGAACACGTCCCTCGGCCGCTCGCGTTCTCCCTCGGTCGCGGCAGGGATCAGGGCTCCCAGGCCCCGACCCAGTCCTCGTCGACGCTCGCTCATGCAGGCTCCTTCATCGTGCGCATCTCGGCCGCGGCTTCTGCGTAGGACAGGGCACCGGTGCTCGTCGGGTCATAGGTGATCACGGTCTCGCCGTGGCTCGGGGCCTCGCTGATGCGCACCGACCGCGGGATCGCCGTGCGGAGGACTCGTTCCCCGAAGTACTCCCGCACCTGTTCGGCGACATCGGCCGCCAGGCGCGTGCGCCCGTCGAACATCGTCAGCAAGATCGTGGAGACTCCAGGTCGCTGTTGAGGTGCTGCTGGATCAGCTCGACGTTCTTCAGCAGCTGGCTCAGGCCCTCGAGGGCGTAGTACTCGCACTGGATCGGGATGAGCAGCTCGCGCGCGGCCACGAAGGCGTTGACGGTGAGCAGTCCGAGGCTGGGTGGACAGTCGATGACCACCAGGTCCACCGCCTCCGCCTGATCCTCCAGATACGTCGTGAGTGCCCGGCGGAGCCGGTTCTCCCGCGCCACGAGGGGAACCAGCTCGATCTCTGCGCCGGCGAGGTCGATGGTCGCCGGGGCGCAGGAGAGACCGGGCACCTGAGGACAGTCCTGCACCACGTCGGCCAGGGGGACGCCGTCGATGAGCACGTCGTAGATCCCGGACGTGCCGCTGGTGTGGGGGATGGACAGGGCCGTGCTGGCGTTGCCCTGCGGATCCATGTCGATGACGAGAACGCGCAGGCCACTGGTGGCCATGGCGGCGGCCAGATTGACGGCGGTGGTGGTCTTGCCGACTCCGCCCTTCTGGTTGGAGACGGTGATGACGCGCGTTCCCTGCCACGGTCGTGGCTGGGTCGTCGCCGCTGTGGGCGCGCCGGTGGTTTCCCGTGAAACCGAGGGAGACGCTGTCGCCTTCACGGTCGCGATCGGGCTCTCTGGTGTTTCCCGTGAAACCCGGGCGTCAGAAGATGGCCAGCTGACAGGAGACCACACGTGATGGGGAGAAGAGGGTGGACGATCGTGAGCCGAGGACGGCCATCCCAGGCGTGGAGCAGCGGCAGTCATGAGGAGACCATCATCGCTGATCAGGTGCGGCACACCAAGCCGACCCACGCACGACGACAGCCGTCCACAGGGTTGTGGATAAACCCCGTGGACGGCTGTGGACGACCTGCGACGCTGTCGTCGAGCGTCAGGTGGTGTACGGCTCCAGCTCGGAGGCCAGCTTCTTCTTCGGCAGCGCACCGACGATCGTCTTGACGACCTCGCCGCCCGAGTAGACGTGCATCGTCGGGATACCCGTGATGCCGTAGCTCCCGGTGGTCTCCGGGTTCTCGTCGGTGTTCAGCTTGACCACCTTGAGCTTGTCGCCCCACTGCTCGGAGAGCTCCTCGAGGATGGGGGCGATCATCTTGCAGGGGCCGCACCAGGGGGCCCAGAAATCGACGAGGACGGGACCGTCGTGCTGCAGCACGTCCTCGGTGAAGGTCGCGTCCGATGTGTTGGTGATGCTCATGAATCTCCTTCTCTCGCAACAGATGTCGAAACAAGCTCGGGTACTGCGGGCACGTCGTCGAGGGCGGCGAGGTAGCGCTCGGCGTCGAGAGCGGCCGCGCACCCGGTCCCGGCGGCCGTGATGGCCTGCCGGTAGGTGTGGTCCACGAGATCACCGCAGGCGAAGACGCCCTCGACGTTGGTCGCCGTGCCCCGGCCCCGGACGAGGACGTAGCCCTCGTCGTCGAGGTCGACCTGACCCTGGAGGAGCTCGTTGCGCGGGTCGTGACCGATCGCGATGAACAGGCCGCTCGCCTCGACGTCCCGGGTCTGGCCGGTGCGGGTGTCGCTCAGCGTCACACCGGTGAGCTTGTCGTCACCGTGCAGGGCGGACACCGCGGAGTTCCACGCGAAACTGATCTTGTCGTCGGCCTCGGCGCGCTCGGCCATGATGCTGCTGGCGCGCAGCTCCCCTCGACGGTGCACCACGGTGACCGAGCGGGCGAACCGACTCAGGAAGGTCGCCTCTTCCATCGCGGAGTCACCGCCACCCACGACGAGGATGTCCTGGTCGCGGAAGAAGGCACCGTCGCAGGTCGCGCACCATGACACGCCGTGCCCGGAGAGTTCCTGCTCCCGCGGCAGCCCCAGCACGCGGTAGGCCGACCCCATGGCCAGGACGACGGAGCGAGCCTGATGCACCGTGCCGTCGCTGTCGGTGACACGCTTCACCGGACCGGTGAGGTCCACGGCGACGACGTCTTCGCGGACGAGCTCTGCCCCGAAGCGCTCGGCCTGCTCACGCATGTCCATCATGAGCTGCGGGCCGAGGATGCCCTCGGGGAACCCGGGGAAGTTTTCCACCTCGGTCGTGTTCATCAGTGCTCCACCTGCGGTCACGGACCCCTCAAACACCAGGGGGGCAAGGTTGGCCCGCGCGGCGTAGACCGCAGCCGTGTAGCCGGCGGGACCGGAGCCGATGACGATGACCTCACGCAGGGCGGGCCGGTCCTCCCCGGCTGGTGAGGGATCACCGAGACCGGAGATCAGGTCGATGCTCATGAGGGCCTTCCTGGACGGACGTTGGGGGGTGCGCTGCGGCGACACCCGGATCAACCGATCGTAGGCCGTCATTGTTCCAGTCCTCTGACGGACCGCCACGACCCGGGCCGGACGCGCGGGTCGCCGAGCCTCAGGGTCCTTCGACCAGCTCTCCGGAGCTGTCCACCGGAGCCACGTCGGGGGTCGTCAGGCACTCGGCCGGGACGGCCCAGGCCCGACCGCTCTCGCCGTCGACCCCGAGGAGGAGGACGACGTCTCGCGTGGTCCCGCTCTCGCCGAGCAGGGTGGCCGTCGTGGCGAACCGGTCCGCCCACGACTGCTGGGCGTCCTCGTCCAGCGTGGCCCAGCACTGGATTGCTCCCGCCTGGGTCAACCCACCCGCGGCGCCAGGAGCGGCGCCGGACGAGCCCGCGGCCTCGGCGCTCTGGCTGGCGCCGTGCACGGCCTGCGCGTAGTCCGTCGCGGGGATCTCGCCCAGCGGGTAGAGCAGCGTCGGGACGACGGGCTCGACGAGGAGATCATCGGCGCCTGCGAGGTCCGAGTCCCCTCCGGCAGCCTCCCCCGTGTCCGACCCCTCCCGGCCGGACTCCGCCAGGCCACCGGACGCACCCTGCTCCTGCCCGTCGGCGGCGTCGGCAGCCTCGTCCTGCCCTGCCCCCGACTCCGCCCGAGAGGGGTACTGCGCCACGGCTCCGCTGTCGCTGCTGGCCCCGCCCCCGAGCACCTGGGTGAGGGCCACCGTGGTGACGGCCAGGCCCGCGGCAGCAGCCGTGAGGATGCCGAGGGTCCGGCCGGGACGCCGCCGACCGCGTTCCTCGGCCAGGTCGACGACCCGGTCGGCGGGTGCGGTGAGGGTGTGCCCGGGGCCGGTGCTCTGCCGGTGCTCGCGCTCGACCTCGAGCCGGGCGGTGATGCGCTCGACCAGGTGGTCGGGCATGGGCCCGGGATCGGGCAGCGCGCCGAGGAGGTCCCGGACACCGGTCGGGTCGTGCTCCTGCGCGTGCTGCGGGTCGCCAGGCTCAGGGCGTGGCGGGTGCGACGACATACCGGGTCCTCCTTCGTCGTGTCGTCCGGGTGGTCTCCGAGGGGGCCGGCCGCGCCCGGCACGGCCCACGGGAGTACGACGAGCAGGACACCGGACGGGTTCCCCGTCCTGGCGCGACCCTCGTGGGGGCGTGAACGGAAGGCGTCATGCGTCCTCCCCGAGCCCCAGGATCCGGGCCATGGCCTCGCGGCCGCGGGAGCAGCGCGACTTGACCGTCCCCTCGGCCACCTCCAGGACCTGGGCCGCCTCGGCCACGCTCAGACCGTGCATGTCCACGAGCACGAGCGCCAGCCGCTGCCCCTCGGGCAGCTGGTCCAGGGCGTCGCGCACGTCCAGCCGCACCTCGACCGAGCGGTGCCGGTCCCGCGGCTCGACCGGCTCGTGGTCCTCGAGGTCCGCCGTCGGACGCTGCCGACGCAGCCGGTCCAGGCAGGCGTTGACCGTGATGCGGTGCAACCAGGTGGTGACCTGGGAGTCACCCCGGAAGGAGCCGGCGCGCCGGAAGGCGTTGAGGAAGGCGTCCTGCACGGCGTCCGCCGCCACCTCGGGGTCGCGCGACGTCCGCAGCGCCACGGCCCACATGCGGTCCCGGTGCCGTCGGAAGATCTCGCCGAAGGCCTCGGTGTCGCCGTCCTGGTGCCGCCGCAGCAGGGCCAGGTCGTCCAGCTCCGCGAGCTCGGCCGTCGTCACGATGTCCGCCGGGCTCACCGCACGGTGATCTCGGCCACCCGCACGATCTCGCCCTCGGGCGCGGTGTAGGCCCGGGTGAACCACAGGATGAGGTAGCGCCCGGTGGCGGGCTCGTCCGGCGTCACGGTCCAGGTGCCCTCTGCGGCGTCGTCGCTGCCGAGCTCGGACGCGCCGTCCAGCGACGGCTCGTCGGCGAGATAGACGGTGGCGCCCATGTCGCCCTCGCCGAGGACCACCTCGACCTCACCGACGGTGGCGTCCTCCCCCAGGTCGAGAACCAGGCCGGTGCCGCTCTTCAGCGAGCCCCAACCTGGGGAGAGGTAGGTGTGCGACGTCCACTCGGTCCCCTCGTCCCCGTCCACCGCCAGGGGAGCCAGGTCGTTGCGCTCGTCGCCGTCGCCCTCGGGGTCGAAGGACGTGATGCCCTCCACGGTGACCCCGGATGCGGGCTCCGGAGCCGGCTCGGTGCCGCCCTCGTCGGTCGGCGCGGCCGCGCTCGCGGTCGAGGCGTCCTCGTCGGGTGCGGGCTCGCTCGCGCTCGGTGAGCTCGTCGGCCCTGCACCGGCGGGGTCGTCCTCGCCGCCCCCCAGGCCCCGCAGCGCCAGCCAGCCCAGGAAGAGCGCGATCCCGAGCAGCGCCACGATGATCACCGTGACCATCGCCGTCTGTGCGCCGGTGCCGCGCTCCTCGCTCAGACCCCCGTCGTCGTCGCGACGTGTCGCGAGTGCGGTGGCAGGGCCGGCATGGGCCTCGTCCGCCCTGGCCTGACGTGCCTCCCCGCCGCGCAGCAGCCCGCCCATCGTGTCGTCCTGACGGGCGGCGGTGGGGGCTCCTGCCGGCACCGCCACCGCGCCGGACCCGGAGTCGTCGGCTGAGCGTGCCTGGGTACGGTAGTACGGCTGGGGCACCTCGTCGGTGGCCTCGCCGGACGGCGTCGAGGGCCCGTCGTCGGCGTGGCTGGGGCGCGCGGCGGTCGCGGCCGCGGAGGCCCCGGCCGCACCACGGAGGGCGTCCTCGGCCCGATGGTCACCCGGCCGCCCCGACCGGGGAGCCTCCAGCTCGCCCGGGCGTGCGGCCCGCACGATCTCCGAGGCCCATGGTGAGAGCTGGCGCACCAGCTCGCCCGGGGTGTGCGGCGCGGACTGCAGGTCGGCCTCCGACCCGTGGGCCAACCGGCACAGGGCGTCCAGGTCGCCCGGCACGTCGGAGACCAGCTCCGAAGGCGCCGGCAGGGTGCCGTCGGCCAGCCGACGGGCCGGCCGGACGCCGGCCAGGTCCTCGCCCGGCCACCGGCCGGTGAGCGCGGTGTAGAGGAGCGAGACGAGGTCGGCGGCATCGATGAGGGATGCCTCGTCCGCGGTGACGTCGTCGGTGCCCTCCAACGCCGAGGCGACCCCGACGCCCGACACCTTGACCGTCCCATCGGTCGTCCGCAGGACCGAGTGGGGGTTGAGGTAGAGGTGGTGCAGCCCTCGGCGTCGGGCCGACTCCAGCGCTGCGGCGCTCTCGCCGACGATCCGTCGGGCCTCCTCGGCCGGGAGCGGGTGCTGCTCGACGAGGGAGGCGAGAGACTCCGCCTCGGAGAGTCCTTCCTCCACGATCCAGCACAGCCCGTCCTGGTCTCCGACGTCGAGGACGCGGACCAGCCGGGGGTCGTCGACCGAGGCGACGCGGCGGGCGCCGTCGAGCACCGCCTCCGCGACGTCCGCGGCAGGCCCCTCCGAGGGCAGCACCGTGACCGCGACCAGGCGGCCGAGGGTGCTGTCCCGGGCGGACCAGTACTCCAACCCCCCGCCCTCACGCTCGGCCAGCAGCTCGTCGAGGACGTAGCGGTCACCCAGGCGGGTGCCGACCTCGAGCCGATCCATGCTGCTGTCCTCCCGTGGTCGCGGTTGTGGGCGCGGGCGATCGCGGTCCCACCCTAGTGTGCCGCCAGCAGCCCCCTGGTCCGGCGGCGCCGCGCCGGTGGGTGGTGTGCTGTCCGACGGGCCGGCCGCCGCGGCGCCGCCCGGGACGGCTTGGCCGTCGTCCACGAGGCCGGCCCCGGCCGCGGGGGCGTAGCGACGCAGACCCGGGAGACGCCGCAGGACGGGCGCCGCCACCTCGCCGACCTCGCGCACCCCGAAGCGGTGGGCCAGCAAGGCATACGCCGCGAGGAAGACGAGTCCGGCCACGGCGAGGGTGAGCGCTGCGCTGAGGAAGGCGCCGACGCCCTGGGGCTCCATCGAGGTGGGATCCGGCGGGGCCCCCGGGTCGAGGAGCCGGACCACGATCCAGGCCGGCACCAAGGCGAGGGCGGAGGCTCCCGCCGCCCGCAGGTAGGTCGACCCGGTGCTGCGCAGCCCGAGTGCCGGGAGCCGACGTCGAGCCGCCCGCAGCCCCAGCACCGCCGCGGTGGTCTGGCCCAGGGCCTGACCGAGGCCCAGCACGACGGCGACCCAGGCCGGTGGGGCGAGGGTGGCGAGCAGGCAGACCACCAGCAGCACCGAGGTGATCGACACCTGGAAGAGGAAGGGGGTGCGCGCGTCCTCGAAGGAGTAGAACACGCGGGAGCACAGCAGGTAGACGCCGTAGGGGACGAGGCCGACGACCATGGCCAGGACGATCAGGGTCACAGCGCGGTGCTCGGCGGGAGTGCTCCCGAAGTAGACGACTCGGACGACGAGCGGGGCCAGCAGCATCATCCCCAGGGCGATCGGCACCATGGCGGCACCGAGCAGCCGCAACCCCCGGCTGGCGTGCTCGGCCATGGACTCCAGGTCCTCGGCAGCCGCGTCCTTGGACAGGACGGGGTAGATCGCGGTCAGGAGCGACAGCGCGATGAGGGAGTGGGGCAGCACGAAGACCGAGAAGGCGTAGGCATACGTGATCTTGCCCGGCGCGTCAGGGACCCGGTCGATGACGTCGCTGAGCAGGTTGGTGACGACGAGCATGCCGCCCTGGGAGACGGCCATGTCGGCGATCGCCCACCCGGCCATGACGGCCGCGGTCCCGAGCCCCACGCCGCGCAGGCCCCACCGGGGCCGCCAGCTGAACCCGGTCGCGCGGACGGCCGGGATGAGGACGAGGGCCTGGACGACGATGCCGAGCGTGGCGGACCCGGCGAGCAGACCGATCATGCCGGCGGTCCACTCCTGCAGCGGGATGACCCCGGCGTCCGGGTAGCGCCGCATGAAGACCCCGATGCCCACGATCGCGATGATGTTGGCGATCGCCGGGCTCCACATGAAGGCGGCGAAGCGGTGGTGGGCGGCCAGGACCTGCCCCATGATCGTGTGCAGTCCGTAGAACAGCATCTGCGGGATGCAGAGGTAGGCGAACAGGATCGCGAGCTGGAGCTTGGGGTCGTCCCACGCCCACGAGAGGGCGTTGAGCTTGGTCACCAGCGGCGCCGCCGCCACGAAGAGGACCGTGGCCAGCACCAGGATCGTCACCGACAGCGTGATGAGCCGGTCGCTGTACTCCTGACCCTCCCGGCCGCGGGTCATGGCACGGGTGAGCTGCGGCAGGAGGAGGACGTTGAAGACTCCTGCGGCGAGGAGCAGGTAGATGGTGTTGGGGATGGTGTTGGCGGTCTCCCACACGCTGCCGGCGGGCGTGAGCACACCGATGGCGATCCCGAGCAGGGCCATCCGGGCCATGCCCAGCAGCCGCGAGGCGAGCGTGCCGGCGGCCATGACCGCGCTGGAGCGGGCCAGCGACGAGCTGGACCCGGCGGAGGAGGACCCTGCGGCTCGGTCCTGACTCATCGTCCCTCCTCCGGCCGGGTATCGCTGCGGCCGGAGGCACGGGGTCCGCGACGGACCGCGCGGGCCAGGCCCAGCACGAGCACGACGCCGGCCAGCCCGCCGAGCACCCAGTAGACCCAGATGCCCGTGGGCTGCACCCGCACCTCGATCGGCGCGGGCTCCCCCAGGGTCGTCCCGTCCGGGGTGCGCAACGTCGCGGTGAGCCGCGTCTCCCCACGGGTGATCGACCGTGCCTCGAAGGAGACCGAGGCGCGACTGTCCGCGCCGATGCTGACCGGGTCGGGCTGACGGATCACCTGCAGCCGCCCGTTGGAGGCCACCACCTCGAGCACGAGATCGTCCAGCGCGACACCGAGGTCGTTGACGACGGTGACGCTGATCTCGCCCTGGTCGGTGAGGAAGTTGACCGTGCTCGGGGTCACGGTGACACCCTGCAGCGCCGAGCGCACGTCCTCTCGCACCACGGCGCGGGCCGTGCTCCACTCCTCCTCGTGCGAACGCCACCGGCTCGACCACAGCGCGGCGAGCGAGGCGCGCCACGACTGCGTGGCCGTCGTGTCACGGACCACCTCCTCGAGGTCGTCCAGCTCGCCGGCGTTGCGGGCCAGGGCGGCAGTGCGCTCCCGGTCCAGCGGGCTGCGGCCGGGCGCGAGCAGCTCGGCGAGGTCGCCCAGCACGGCCTCCTGCGGGCGCTCCCCGGTGAGCTGGACGGTGTCGCCGGTCCCGGCCCGCTGCACCAGCTCCTGGGCGGTGACCGAGCGCAACCAGGGCGCGGTGCGCCACCCCTCGCTCAGCTGGGCGAGGACCTCGGGAGGAGCCGGGGTGAGGCGGGGCGGGGCGATGACCAGCTCGCGAGCGGCACCCGGGTCCTCCAGGTAGGTGCCGAGGGTGTGCGCGAGCACCTGCTGGGCGGCTGCGCCCGATCCGCTCTGCTCGGCCTCGGCCTGGCTCCGGGCGACGAGCGCCGAGGTCCAGGAGTCGGCGCCCAGCCCCACCACGTCCTCGGGTTCTTCCAGCGGGACCGCGCCACGTCGCGGCGCAGCAGCGCTGTCCGCCGTGAGGCTCTCGCGGGCGAGGAGCACCATGCCGAGACCGGGGGCGGTGTCGTCCTCCTCCCTCGCGCTCCGGAACAGGTCGGAGATCTGGGTCACCGCGTCGGCGTCCGGTGCCGGGTCCACCGGCCAGGCCACATCGCGCCGACCGGTGCTCAGCAGGGGCGCCAGGGTGTCCTGAGCCCCGGCGGGCTGGGTCGAGAGCAGCCTGCCGAGCTGGTGCTGGGGCGGTCGGTCCGCGACCATCCGGACGACGTCGGGGTCCTCGCTCGGCAGCCACCACACCTGGTCGTCCGGCAGCCCGGCCAGCTGGGTCCGCAAGGTCGCCACCGCCTGGTCGACCTCGGCCGCGGTGGCGGGGGCTGCCTCCGCCTCCTCGGTCTGGGCAGGGGGACTGGCGGACTGCGTCGTGGCCGGGTCGTCCGGGACGGGGGCCGGGACCGTCTCCGACGCCGCGTCGGTGCCGCCGTCCGGGTCCTCCGTCGTCGAGGTGACCGCGTCCGGCGACGGTGCCGTGAGCGGGTCGGGCCCGGTGTCGGCGGGATCCGTCCCCTGCTCGGGTGGCGTGCGCAGCGCCGGTGCCGGCCGAGCGCCGACGAGCGTCGACGGGTCGACGACATAGGTGACGCCGGGAACCGCCAGGTCCGTGACCCAGCCGCTGATCGCCGAGTCCGGACCGACGGCGGAGACCCAGGCCTGCGCGTGGGTCTGCTCGGTCGGGCTGAGCAGATCGGGGTCCGGGGGGAGGGTGAGCGGGACCACCCACGAGGTGTCGAGAGGTTCCTCGACCTCCTCGCCACCCGCGCTGACGAGGGTGCTGCGCAGCCGGACCGGGTGGGCCGCGGCCCCGCCCGGCTCCCGCTCGTCCCCCGCGCTGATGACCAGCGGCAGCACCTGCGGGCCCTCCGGCAGGTCATTCGTCACCGCTGCGGGCACCGTCACGGAGAAGGGGACCGCTCCGGCCGCCGCGACCACCGGGCCCACGGTGTCGTCGCCGAGCGTCGTCGTCCGGTCGAGATCGAGCTCGTCGTCGAGCCATCGGTCGACCTCGCTGCGGGACGTCAGCGTCGTACCGGACACCGTGGCGGTGAGGCTGGTCACCCGGTGCGGGACGGCACCCTGGTTGACCAGCCGCCCGGTGAGCGTCAGCGGCTCGCCGGGTGTCAGCACCACCGGGTCGACCTCGTCGAGCACGATCGCGACATCGTCCCCGGTGTCGGCGGGCAGCAGTGCGGACGGGGGCCGCGTGCCGCTCGCTGCCGCCGGTATGACGGCCAGCGGGCCCGCGAGCAGCCCGGTGCACAGGGCGAGCACGGGCAGGGTCCGGGGAGGGACCGCCCTCGGGGCGCGAGCGGGGACTCTGGTCACGGAGGTCTCAGGCGCTCCGGGTGAGGCGTGACCACGCCTCGCGGGCGATACGCCGCTCGTTGGGGAAGGTCAGGGTGCGGTGCACCTCGTCCAGCGGTGCCCAGACCGCGTCGATGGCCTCGTGGTCCGGGTCGTTCTCGATGGTGAGATGCCCACCCGTCGCCTCCAGGAGATAGTGGTGCACCATCTTGTGGATGCGGTGTGACGGTGTGGTGAACCAGTACTCGATCGTCCCCAGGGTCACGAGGACGCGACCCTCGATCCCGGTCTCCTCGGCCACCTCCCGCTCCGCCGTCTGCACCAGGGTCTCGCCGGGCTCCACGTGCCCCTTGGGCAGGCACCACTCCACCCGTCCCGAACGGTTGCGACGCGCGATGATGGCGATACGGGCCCGCCCGTCCACGACATCGATGACCACGCCCCCTGCGGACGTCTCGTTGACCGACGGCAACCGTCTCGCGCCCAGGTGCTGGCGCGGCGGCGTGGTGGTCATCCACCCACTGTAACGAGTGGGCAGGGCACGGAACGGGAGCGACGGCACCCGCGCACCGACCGGCCGACTACCCTGGATCCGATGTCCGCCACCCAGATCACGAGCGACGGCGCGCTGCTCCTGCGCGCCCTGCGTGAGCTGACCCCGGCCAGGGAGCTGCTCACCGAGGTCGGCGGGCTCTTCGCGGACGCCGGCCACGACGTCGCCCTGGTCGGCGGCCCGGTGCGGGACGCCTTCCTCGGGCGGTCCTCGACAGATCTCGACTTCACCACGTCCGCCACCCCGGACCAGATCGAGCGGACGCTCGGTGGCTGGGCCGACACGACCTGGGACGTCGGGCGCGCCTTCGGGACCATCGGGGCCCGTCGGGCCGGGGCGACCCTGGAGTTCACCACCTACCGTGCCGACGCCTACGACGGGCAGACGCGCAAGCCGGTCGTCGCGTTCGGGGAGTCTCTGGAGGAGGACCTCGTCCGTCGGGACTTCCGGGTCAACGCGATGGCGCTGCGGCTCCCCGACCTCACCTTCGTCGACCCGCACGGTGGGCTGGCGGACCTGGCGCACCGCCGGCTGCGCACCCCGCACCGTCCCGAGGTCTCCTTCAGCGACGACCCGCTGCGGATGATGCGCGCCGCCCGTTTCACGGCGCAGCTCGGGTTCGTCCTCGACGACGAGGTCCGGGAGGCGATGACCGACATGGCGCAGCGCCTGCGGATCGTGTCGGCCGAGCGAGTGCGTGACGAGCTGGTCAAGCTCATGCTGAGTGCGGACCCGCGTGCCGGGCTCGAGGTCATGGTCTCCACCGGCCTGGCCGACGAGGTGCTCCCCGAGCTCCCGGCGTTGCAGCTGGAGGTCGACGAGCACCACCGGCACAAGGACGTCTACGAGCACAGCCTCACGGTCCTGCAGCAGGCCATCGACCTCGAGGACGCGCCGGGAGCGCAGGACGAGGACGCGGTCCCCGGTCCGGATCTGGTGCTGCGCCTGGCCGCGCTGCTGCATGACATCGGCAAGCCGGCGACCCGGCGGTTCGAGCCGGGCGGAGGCGTCAGCTTCCACCACCACGAGGTCGTCGGGGCCAAGATGACCCGGGCCCGGCTCCGGGCGCTGCGCTTCGACAAGGAGACGGTGAAGGCAGTCACTCGCCTGGTCGAGCTGCACCTGCGGTTCCACGGCTACGGCACGGGCGAGTGGAGCGACTCCGCCGTGCGCCGCTACGTCACCGACGCCGGCCCGCTGCTCGGTCGCCTGCACAAGCTCACGCGCTCGGACTGCACCACCCGCAACCGCCGCAAGGCGGCTCGGCTGGCCGCCAGCTACGACCACCTGGAGCAGCGGATCTCCCGGTTGCGCGAGGAGGAGGAGCTGGCCGCCGTGCGACCCGAGCTGGACGGTCACCAGATCGGGGAGGTCCTCGGGATCTCGCCGGGCCCGGAGCTGGGCCGCGCCTACCAGCATCTGCTGTCGGTGCGGCTCGACCAGGGTCTGCTGGGTGAGGACGGCGCGCGCGCCGAGCTGCTGAGGTGGTGGGCGGAGCAGGAGCGCAGCAGTGGGTAGGCACAGCCGCACCCGGCACGGCCAGGACGCACCGACACGGTGGACCCAGCGGCTGTCCGGCATCCCCTGGATCACCGCGGTGCTGCTGCTCACCCTCCTGGTCGGGGGATGGGACCTGCTGCGTCCCCTGACGTATGCCGCGGAGGCCACCGTCGCCGCGGGCCAGGAGCGGGTCGCCGACGAGGTCGCCGTCGGCATGACCGACCCCGACCTGGAGCGGGACGTCGAGCGGGCCGTCGAGCTGGGCCCCGACCTGCGGGGGAGCGTGCAGCTCACGGTCCGGCACGAGCAGGGCGACCTGCGCGTCCACGTCCGCGCGGAGGCGCCCGACCCGCGGCTGGCGGCCGTGGCGGCGGACACCGCGGCCGCGCTGACCGTGCAGGGGCGACCGGACGAGCTGGAGCTGGTCGCGGCCGCCGAGGTGCCCACGGACCCGGTCGATTCCGGGGGGGCGGGCTGGCTGGTGCTGGCCGGGCTGGGTCTGCTGGCGGCGGCGTGGGCCGAGGGGACCCACCGGACGTGGCGGCGTCATCCGGTGGCCGGAGCAGGTGCCGAGCGACCGGTGGGTGCCCCGTGACCTCCGACCAGGCACCGCTCACCCGGACCCGTGCCAGGGCGCTGCACGCCGCGCGGCACGCGCTGCGGGTGCCACCCGTCCCTCGCGGCTTCCGCGCCGACATCGAGGGCATGCGCGCGCTCGCGGTGCTCGGGGTCATGCTCTGGCACGCCGGGGTGACACTGCTGCCCGGTGGTTTCGCCGGGGTGGACGTCTTCTTCGTCGTCAGCGGTTTCCTCATGACCTCCCTCCTGCTGGAGGAGGGGCGGGCCCGCGGGCGGATCGACCTCGCCAGGTTCTACGCGCGCCGCGCCCGCCGACTGCTGCCGGCCGCTCTCGCCGCGCTCGCCGGGACGGCGCTGCTCACGGTGGTCTTCCTGCCGCGTGGCCGGTGGGCTGAGGTGGGTGGTGACCTCGTCGCCTCCGCGACCTACGTCGTCAACTGGCGCATGGCGTGGCGCTCGGTGGACTACCTCGACCTGGAGCGCGCCCCCAGCCCGTTGCAGCACTACTGGTCGTTGTCCGTCGAGGAGCAGTTCTACCTCCTGTGGCCGGTGATCCTGCTCGGCCTGCTCGTGTATGCCGCGGGCCGGGCCCGCGTCTTCCGCGCCGCCTCCTGGGTCGTCACCCTGGCACTGTTCGGCGCCTCGCTCGCGCTGTCCTGGTGGTGGACGCTCGAGGAGCCGGCCGCCTACTTCGTCACCCCGACGAGGGTGCACGAGCTGATGCTGGGCGCGATCGTCGCGCTCGGGGCCCGTGCCTGGCCACGGCTGCCGCGGTGGGTGGCGGCGGTGGCCGGCTGGACCGGGCTGTCGCTCATCGTCCTCTCGCTCGTCGTCATCACCCGGGAGACGCTCTTCCCCGGCCTCTGGTCGCTGCTGCCGACGGGTGGCACCGCGCTGGTCCTGCTCGCTGGACCCGCAGCCGGGCGCATGGGGCCGGTCCTGCTGCTGCGCTGGTCGCCGCTGCAGTGGCTGGGTCGGCTGTCCTACAGCCTCTACCTGTGGCACTGGCCCTTCATCGCGGTGGCCGCCGAGCTCGTCCACGTCGGTCGGGGCGGTCCGGACACGCTGCCGGTGGGCTGGGGCCTGCTGGCGCTCGCGCTCGCCGTGGTGCCGGCCTGGTTGTCCTTCGTGCTGGTGGAGGACCCGGTGCGACGTCACGGTCCGGTGCTCGCGGCTCGCCTCACGCCCGGGCAGGCGACGTGGCGAACCCTGCGCCTCGGGCTGAACTGCACCCTGGCGGGGGCCGCGCTGGGCGTGGCCGTGATCGCCGTGGCGCCGCCCTCGCCGACGGAGAGCGCCGCCCGGTGGCGGACCCCGGCCGTGGTCGACGAGATGCGGTCCCCGGTCGGGGCCGACACCCTCGCGGTGGGGGTCGACGACCCGGCGACGACGACGCCGGCAGATGTCCCGGTCGAGGCCGCGGCGGCCGGCAG
Source organism: Serinicoccus sp. CNJ-927 (assembly GCF_001942435.1). Taxonomy (NCBI): domain Bacteria; kingdom Bacillati; phylum Actinomycetota; class Actinomycetes; order Micrococcales; family Ornithinimicrobiaceae; genus Serinicoccus; species Serinicoccus sp. CNJ-927. The sequence goes on from NZ_MKKF01000044.1 coordinate 106,894, forward strand.
CGGGGTGTCGGGCGCGCTCGGCGAGCCACCTGCCGTGGTCGAGGTGCCCCAGGAGGTGGGTGAGCCTGCGGTGCCGTTGGAGCAGGTGCCCGACGACGTCCCGGCGCTGGAGCCGGAGGACTGCTTCGTGGGGCTGAGCGGGACCCGCGTCGGGGTGTGCGAGGCCGGGGACCCGGACGGGACACGCACCTTGGCCCTCATCGGTGACAGCCACGCGAGCATGTGGATGACGGCACTGGACCAGATCGGGCGCGACCGCGGCTGGCGCGTCATCGCCATGACCAAGTCGTCCTGCCCCCCGGCGCGCGGGCTGACCATCGAGCGCACCGGGGGGGCCGGGGACTACCGGCAGTGCAGCACGTGGCAGGACAACCTCGACGAGGTGCTCCTGGAGCAGTCACCGGATGTCGTGCTGCTCTCCAGCGCGTCCTACGGCACCACCGGGGCGGAGAAGGTGGCTGCCGGTCTGGGTCGGCGGATCGACATGCTGGACGAGGCCGGGATGCGCGCGGCGCTCATCCGGGACGTCCCCCGCGCGCCCTTCGACGTGCCGGCCTGCCTGCTGGAGAACCAGGAGGACGTGCCGCAGTGCTCCTTCGACCGGCAGGACGGTCTGGACGCCTCCGGCACCGGGCACGAGCTGCTCGCCGAGCAGCGTCCCGGGCTACCGGTCCTGGACCTCACCGCTGCCGTGTGCCCGGGCCGCACCTGCAGCCCGATCGTGGGGGAGGTCGTGGTCTGGCGCGACAGCAACCACCTCTCGGCGACCTACGTCCGCTCGCTGCGGGACGTCGTGGAGGAGCAGGTGGTGCCGGTCGTCCGTGCCGATCAGCTCGGGGAGACGGTCCGTGCCGGCGTCGAGGTCGGCATCGGGCGCTGAGCCACGACCTGCGGCGCCGGACGCGTGCCCACCCGCCACAGGATCCAGGCCCAGGCCGCCGCGCGCAGCACGACGGTCAGGGCGTAGGCGTCCCCCGGGAGGCCACGTCCAGGGTCGCTCGCGAAGGCGATGTGCAGCCAGGTGGTAAGGAAGACCAGGCCCTCCGCGAGCGCCCAGAGGAGGTGCTCGGCCCACCGGATCGCGGCCGTCGCGAGGAAGGGCAGCACCCACAGCCCGCTCTGGACCGACACCGAGGCCGCGGTCAGGGCCACCACGAGGAGCATCAGGGCGGTGACCTGCTCGACGTCGAGCTCGGGCCGCCGGGACGCACGGAAGCCTACGACCAGGGCGACCACCCACCCCGTCACCGCCACGGCTGTCGTCACCCAGGTGGGGACGGTGGACCCGAGCAGCCGGGGGATCATCTGCAGCGCGCCGTACCCGGCGGGCTGGCCCCACCACAGCTGGGCGGCGGAGAGCGACTCGGGCTGCAGGGTGACGAGGGGGAGCAGCACGACCAACGCCCCCAGCACCGTCCCGACGAGTGCCTGGAGGGCGGGCAGGGTCTGCCCGCGGCGCACCCCGACCAGCAGGATGGCCGCCAGCAGCAGCAGCGGGAAGGGACGGACGAGCAGCGCCGCCCCCAGCAGCAGGCCGCAGACCCAGGGGCGGTCCCGTCGCCAGGCCCACAGCCCGAGGACCATGAGGGTGACCCCGAGCAGGTCCGTCGACACGTGCGCCAGGAGCACCAGCACCGGGCTCGCCGCCAGGTGCGCCGCCCGCCACGGCGCTCCGGGGGACAGGCTCACCAGGGCCAGGACGGCCACGGCCACCAGCGGCACGCAGACGAGTGCCCAGAGCGTGAAGATCCACTGCTGCGCGGCGACGCCGTCGCCGGCGGCGGGCGAGACACGGGCGAGGAGCCACATGACGGCCCCGGCAAGCGGGGCGGTGCCGGTCGCGGCCCCCTCGCCGACCCAGGGCAGGGCCCGCTCGGCGAGCGGGGAGCTGACGTGCACGACCGGCAGGTCGGAGTAGCAGGCGCGCCAGAACTGGTCCGGCGTGTTCCAGCCCTTCATCAGGCAGTGACCGGATCGCCACACGCCGAGCGACAGCGCGATCGTCCCCAGCGCCACCAGGGCGGCGGCCACCCCGGCCAGACCTGCTCCGCCCACGACGGCGAACCGGCCGAGCGGGCCCCCCAGCGCGCCGGTGGCCCGCGCGACCACCGGGTCCGACCAGGACGGGACGTCCCAGGGTGGATCGCCGTGGCGGCGGTCCGGGAAGGGCGAGCGGTCGCTCACCCGGTCGGCGAGGGGGACGACCCCTCGGTCGGGTCGGGGCTCGTGGGGGTGGGCGCCGGGCTGGTGGGTGCGGGGGTGGTCGGCGCCGGGCTCGACTCGGTCGGCTCGGTGGTCGTCGGCTCCTCCGAGGTCGTCTCGGTCGGCTCCTCCGAGGTCGTCTCGGTCGGCTCCTCAGACGTCGTCTCGGTGGGCTCGGTCGTCTCCTCGGAGGTCGTCGGCTCCGGGGCCGGCGCCTGCGTGGTGGGGGCGGGGGTGCCGGTCGGTCCGCTGGTCCCCACCCGCGGGGAGAACTCCTGGATCTCCTCGCCCTCCATGGCCTGGCGCATGAACTCGCCCCAGACCTGGGCGGGAAAGGTGCCACCGGTGATCTGGTCGATCCCGGCCACGTCCTGCATCGGCACCGTGCCGTCGCCCTTGTACATCACGACCCCGGCGGCCAGCTGCGGGACGAAGCCGTCGAACCAGGCCGACACGTTGCGCTCGCTGGTGCCGGACTTGCCGGCGGCCGGCCGGCCGAGCTCGCCGGCCGACATGCCCGAGCCCTGCTCGACCACGTAGGTCATGGCGTCGGTGACGTCGACCGCGGCGTCACGGTCCACGGCCTGGGTGGTCTCCGGCTCGGCCTCGTAGGTCGTGTCGCCGGCGACGGTCTCCACCCGGGTGACGAGGTAGGGCGTGGCCCGCTCTCCCTCGGCGGCAATGGTGGCGTAGGCATTCGTCATCTGCAGCAGGGTCGGCGAGGCCGTGCCGAGCACGTTGGTCAGGTCGGTGTCCAGCCCCGGGGTGTCCTCCGGCAGCCCGAGGTCGACCGCCGCCTGCCGGGTCGCCTCGGGGCCGATCTGCTCGTTGAGCTGCACGTAGATCGTGTTGACCGACTCCGCCAGGGCGATGCGCAGGTCGATCACCCCGAAGCTGAGGTCGCGGAAGTTGTTGACCTCGAGGTCGCCGGTGTCGCCGAAGGACATCGGCGTCGGCCCCTCGAAGGTCTGGAGCGTGTCCACCCCCTCCTGCACGGCGGCCAGCAGCGTGACCGGCTTGAACAGCGAGCCGGCCTGGACCTGGGCGTCGGTCGCGGCGTTGAGCTGCGTCTCCTGGTAGTCCTCGCCGCCGTACATCGCGGTGACGGCACCGTCCCCGGGGCGGACCGACGTCAGCGCGACGGTGATGTCGTCGGTGCCCTCACCGGTGGGGCGGTAGAGCTCCACCGCCTCCGCGGCAGCCTCCTGGTGGTCCTGCTCGATGGTGGTCGTCACCCGGAGCCCGCCCCCGTCGATCTCGGCGTCGTCGACGCCCAGCACCTCCTTGAGCTCGTCACGCGCCTCCTGGGCGATGTAGCCCTCGACGCCCTGGGCCGCGGTCGAGGGCTGTGGCTCCTGGATCTCGGGCAGGCCCAGCCCGTCGCGCTCCGAGGCGTCCAGCCAACCCTCCTCGACCATGCCGTCCAGGATGTAGGCCACCCGCTCCTGCGCGCGCTCGTCGTTGCCCTCGGCGTAGTCCGGGTCGAACAGCGACGGCGCGTTGGTGACCCCGGTGAGGAAGGCACCCTCCTCCACGTCGAGCTCGGACACGTCCTTGTCGAAGTAGGCGCGGCTCGCGGTCTGGATGCCGTAGGCGCCCCGCCCGAAGTAGATCGTGTTGAGGTAGTTCTCCAGGACCTCGTCCTTGGCCAGCTCGTTGTCGATCTTGATCGCGATGATGATCTCGGTGAACTTGCGCTGCAGCGTCTGGTCCGCGGTGAGGTAGTAGTTCTTGACGTACTGCTGGGTGATCGTCGAGCCGCCCTGCAGGCCGTCGCCGGTCAGCGTGCGCCAGGCCCCCCGCGCGGTACCGGTGACCGAGACCCCCTCGTTCTCGTAGAAGGAGCGGTCCTCGGCCGACAGCATGGCGTAGCGCACGTGCTCGGGCACCTCGGACAGCGGGACCGACTCGCGGTCGTAACCCCCGGTGAACCGCGCCAGCTCGGTCTCGCCGTCCGCGTAGTAGAGGATCGAGCTCTGCGCCTCGGCGAAGTCGTTGGGCTCGGGGACGTCGGTCCGGGCATACGCCCACGCGAAGACCCCCACCGCCAGCAGGACTGCCAACAGCCCCAGGCCGGTGATCCACAGCAGGACGCGGCGGATCACGCCACGGCGACCCCCGCGGCGCTTCCGGGTGCCGGACGGGCGGCGGGAACGGGGTGTGGTGCTGGAGCTGCTCACGCCCCCATTGTGCCCCGGTGCCTGCGGCCGCCCCGGAATGCCCGTGCGGTCGGCGGCGTTGGCAGGTCACGAGAAGGGGCGGCCCAGGTGGGCCGCCCGCGCCGTGTCAGCAAGGAGTCCTCATGTCGTCGGTGAGAGTGGCGGTCGTGGGCGTGGGCAACTGCGCCAGCTCGCTCGTGCAGGGAGTGGAGTACTACCGGGACGCCGACCCGGACGGCTCCGTGCCCGGCCTCATGCACGTGCGCTTCGGCGACTACCACGTCGGTGACCTGGAGTTCGTCGCCGCCTTCGACGTCGACGCCGCCAAGGTGGGTCAGGACCTGTCCAAGGCGATCCAGGCCGGGGAGAACAACACGGTCACCTTCGCGCAGGTCCCGGACACCGGGGTCATGGTGCAGCGGGGTCCGACGCTGGACGGCCTGGGCAAGTACTACGCGCTCACGGTCGAGGAGTCGCTGGAGGAGCCGGTGGACGTCGTGCAGGCGTTGCGCGACGCACGGGCCGACGTGCTCGTGTCCTACCTCCCGGTCGGCAGTGAGGAGGCGGACAAGTTCTACGCCCAGTGCGCCCTCGACGCCGGGGTGGCCTTCGTCAACGCGCTGCCCGTCTTCATCGCGAGCGACCCGGAGTGGGCGGCGAAGTTCACCGAGGCGGGGGTCCCCATCGTGGGGGACGACATCAAGAGCCAGGTGGGGGCCACGATCACGCACCGGGTCCTCGCCCGGCTGTTCGAGGAGCGCGGGGTGGCGCTGGACCGGACCTACCAGCTCAACGTCGGCGGCAACATGGACTTCAAGAACATGCTGGAGCGGGAGCGGCTGGAGAGCAAGAAGGTCTCCAAGACCCAGGCGGTGACCTCCAACATCTCCACCGCGCTCGCGGACCGGGACGTGCACATCGGCCCGTCCGACTACGTCCAGTGGCTGGACGACCGCAAGTGGGCCTACGTACGGCTCGAGGGCCGTGCCTTCGGTGACGTCCCCCTCAACCTGGAGTACAAGCTCGAGGTCTGGGACAGCCCGAACTCGGCAGGCATCATCATCGACGCGATCCGGGCGGCCAAGATCGCCAAGGACCGGGGTCAGGGTGGACCGGTCGTCGGGGCCAGCGCCTACCTCATGAAGAGCCCGCCGGTGCAGATGCCGGACGACCAGGGGCGCGCCGAGGTCGAGGCCTTCATCCGCGGCTGACGGACGTGGGTAGGGTCGGGGAGTGCCCGCCGAGCCGCCCGATCCCCGCTCCAGCCCGCCCGGCGTGCTGACCGGGCCGCACGCGGGTCCACGTCGGGTCGTCGCCGTCGCCCGGTATGCCGCCGAGCTGGACGAGGCGGCGCCCCGGCTGCGTTCCCTGACCGACCACGGGCACCGGGTCGTGCTGGTGTGGGCCGAGGGGGAGCCGGGGCCCTCGTTGCGTTCCTTCCGCGGCCGGGTGCGCGTCGGCGCGGCCGACGCAGGCGGTGCGCGACAGGCGTTGCGCCGTGCGCTGCGACCCGCTCCGGCTGCCTGGTGGCGTGACCGCGGGGTCCTGGCCCGGCGGCTGCGCGGCGACCTGCGCGCCCGACGCACCCTGCACGCCGCCGACCTCCTGCTGCCCGTGGGATCAGAGGCACTCCGCCTCTTCGGTCGGCCCGGTGCCGCGCCGGTCACGGTCCTCACGCACGCCGAGCTGGAGGCCACGAAGCGGCTTGACGAGGTCTGGGTGGGGCTCCGGCGGCGGGTCCGCGCGGGGGCCCACCGCCTGGACCCCGAGCTGGCGACCGAGCTGCTCGACCACGTCGGGCGCACGGGTGGTCGCGTGCCGGCACGGCACCAGCCGCTGCTCGTCCCGCTCGTGGAGGCCCTGCACGCGACCGGGGAGTATGCGCTCGCCCACCGGGTCGTCGGCCTCCTGCCTGCGGCCGCGCCCGGCGGTGATCCCTCGGAGGAGGCGCTGCGCCGTGGTCTGCGGCAGCTGGTCGAGATCTCCCGCTCCGGGCGGGACCAGCCCGGCACGGCCGACGCCGTCCGGTCGCTGCTCGCGGCCGCCGACGAGGAGCTGAGCACCGCGGCACCGGACGTCGAGGCCGTCGCGCGACTGACCGGCCTGGCGCTGCAGCTGCTCTTCCACCGCGAGCTGCACGCCGACGGGGTCTCCTCCGCGCTGGTGACCGAGCCGGACGCCTACCTCGCCGACTGGCGCGCCTCGCGCGTCGGCCGGCTCCTGGCCACCCCGGTCCCCCGGGCCCCGGTCCTGCACCGGGCCGCCGGACGGACCGCGGCGACCCGGGACAACTCCTCCGGGGTCGGGCCGCGGGTGGTGGTGGTGCCCGGTTCCTACCCGCAGTTCGCCGTCCCGGTCCGCCGCGCCCTGGAGGACCGCGCGCAGGTGCACCTCGCCGAGCTGCGGACCCGGGACCAGCTGCGGGGGCTGGGCACGCGCCGTGAGCTGGTCCGCGCCCGGCTGGGCCAGGCCCTGGGGGAGGAGTGGGTGCCGGACTACGAGCTGCTGGAGGAGCTGGAGGCGGCCGACGCCCTCTTCGTCGACTGGGCCGACCGCGGGTCGATGGCGGCGGTCATGAGCGCGCCCGCCGGGGTCCGGGTGACCCTGCGCATCCACAGCATGGACGCCTTCTCCCCGTGGATCCACCTGCTCGACTGGAGCCGGGTCGACGTCCTGGTGCTGGTCAGCGACCACCTGCGGCGGATGGTCCAGACCCTCCTCGGCGAGCGGTTGCGGGACACGCAGGTGCGGGTCGTGCCCAACCTCCTGGACCCGGCACGCATCCCCACCGAGAAGGTCGAGGGCCATCGTCGCCGGCTCCTCATGGTCGGCTGGGCCCAGCGGGTCAAGGATCCGCTCTGGGCGGTGGAGGTCCTGGCCCGGCTCCGGGAGGACGACCCCGCCTGGACGTTGACGCTCGTCGGCACCGACTTCCCGGACGGCACGATCGCCTCGCAGCAGGCGTATGCCCGCGCGTTCCGCGAACGGATCACCCACGAGGACGTGCGCGGCGCGGTGCGCTTCGTCGGCTTCACCCGGGACCTGGCGCCGCACCTGGCGGCGTCGGGTGTCGTGCTGTCGACAAGCCGGCGTGAGTCCTTCGGCCTGGCGCTGGTCGAGGGTGCCGCCTCCGGCGCCGTGCCGGTCGTCCGCGACTGGCCGGTCTTCGCCCCGCTGGGCGGGGCCCGGGGGCTGTTCGGCGACTGGGTCGTCGACACCGTCGACGAGGCCGTCGCCCGGATCCGGTCGGTCGCCGAGGAGCCGGGGTGGTCCGCGGCCTCGGAGCAGGCCCGCGCACTCGTCGAGCGACGCTTCACGGCGGGAGCGGCCGGCTCCGAGCTCGTCGACCTGATCCTGGGCTCCTGACCGGGGAGATCGCGCCGGGGCGTGACTTTCCCGGTCGGTGCTGCTCGGGTGCTGGTCACCGACCGTAGAAAGTCGTGCCGGGGCCCGACGTCACCGGTCGGTGGTCAGCCTCTGGCGATCTCGGCCAGCACCTGCACCGCGGCCGAGGTGTGCTCCACCGGCGAGCGGTGCTGCAGCGGCTGGGCGTCGAGCACGGAGCCGGGCTCCACCATGCCCCACACCGAGGTGCCGCTGCCGCGGTAGTCGCTCCACTTGCTCGGCAGGAAGGGGTTGGTCGCGAGCAGCCCGTCGGTCACCGCGTCGCTGACGAGGAGCACGTCCATCCGGGTGCAGAGGGCGAGGAAGTCGAGGTAGCCCACGAACGGCCCGACGCGCACGCAGTCGCCGAGACCGCGGCGCTCCACCTCCCGCTCGACCTCCTCGCGCCGCCCGGCGAAGACGTGCAGGCCGACCTGCGACCGGAGCCGGCCCGGCAGCGCCTCCAGCGCGGCCAGCACGCTGCCCATCCCGCGGGTGGCGTAGAAGTTGCCGAAGTAACCCAGGTGCCGACGGTCCGGGTCGAGCGGGTAGTCGGGGTCGGCCATCGTGTAGAACGACGGGGGCAGCGTCGGGTGCGGTGAGACTTCGCTGCGCCCCCGGACCCGCTCCACGAGCTGGTCGTCCTCGACCGTCTCGAGCATCAGCTCGCGCTGGTGCTCGTTGGTGAAGACGAGCGTGTCGGCGAGGGCGAAGGCGAGCTGCTCGGCCCACTGGAAGGAGTTGCCGGTCGTCGGTGGCCGGAAGCCGGCGCGCGAGATGCCCTCGCCGAGCACCTCCAGCAGCGGCCCGTCCTGCGCGGGCGCGTGCCGCACCGCCCCGGTGACGTCCCGGGACAACGGGTCGGAGAACTCCGCGGTCCACCGCATCCCCGGCCGGAGCAGCGCCAGTCGCGCGGCGAGGACGTGGCTGGCGGTGAAGTGCGCGCGGCTGTAGAGGCGGGCGTACCCGGCACCCTCCCGGTCCCACTGCAGGGCCCGTTGGAGGCCGCGCTGGGTGAAGCCGGTGATGCCGCGCCAGGAGGAGAACAGCGTGGGGGACGGCAGCTGGTGGCGGCGGACCACGAGGTGGTCGGCGATGCTCGCCAGCCCGGGGTCGGTGCTGCGCTGGCTGGACATCTTGTTCTGCAGCACGTCGACCGACCGCCCCGCCTCGCGGACCCGCTTGGCGGCGACGATCGCCGAGGTGTCGACGTAGGGCGGGAAGCAGTAGGAGACGACCAGGTCCTCGGCGGGGCCCGACGAGGGGTGCTCGTCGGCGGGGTCGGGCGCCGCGGGGGTCGTCTCAGCCATCGCCCCGCACTCTACTGGCGTCCGCGAGCGCCGCGGCCGGGCCGCCCAGCAGGTCGAGCACGCGGTCGCTCCACGGCAGCGCCACCGGGCGGACCCCCGCGACGAGGTCCAGCGCGCCGGGCTCCTCCCGGTCGGGGTCCGGCGAGGATCCCAGCCCGAGCCACAGGACGGCCCCCGGGTCGATCTCCTGGTCCAGCGTGGTGCTCCAGTCCGCTCCCGCGGCGCGGCTGAGCAGCCGCAGCTCGCGCCGTGCGGCGAAGGCCCGGTCCGTGGCGTGCAGCATCGTCAGGGTGCCGGCCTGGGTGGAGGGGTCCCAGCACGTCACCGCTGGTGCGCTGTCCGGCACGGGCTCCAGACCGAGCAGGCTGGCCTCCGGGCCGGCGCACAGGACCGCCGGACCGCGGCGGAGCAGCAGCTCGACATGCCGGCGGAGGCGCTCCCGCGCGGTGGTGCCGAGCCGCTCCGCATACGCGTCGAGCTCGGGCAGCGGCCCAGGCCGCCACGTGCGGCGCCCGCCCGACCCGGAGGAGAGCAGGGCCGAGCGCGCGCCCAGCGTCTCGGGCGGCGACGGTCCGTCCGGCAGGAGGGCGGCACCGCTCGCCAGGGTCGTCCCGTCCGTGCTCAACCAGGGGCCGAGCGCACCCACCGGGTCGCCGAGCACGAGGGACCCGTCAGGTCCGCCCAGGACCACGGCCCAGGCACCGGTGAGGGCTGCGGCCCGCGTGGCGGCGCGGTCGAGCGAGGGGTCCTCGACGACGAGCTGGTGCAGGAGGTCGGCGACCGGTGCCGGTCCGTCCCGTCCGTCCGGCAGGTCGCACGGCTCGCCCAGGACCAGGGCGAACCTGCCCTGTCGGCCCGAGAGCGCCGCCGGGAGCGACGGATGCCGGTGCAGGCCGAGTGATCCGGGCAGCTCGGTGTGCAGAAAGCCGTCCGGGATGCTGGTGCTGGGCGATCTCCGGGCGACGAGGGCGTATCCCCAGGGCAGGCCGGGGCCCTGCGGTGTCGGGTCGGCGTCGTGCGGCCCTGCCGGGTCCGCTGGGCGCGGCGTCCGGCGCCACGGCAGCAGGTCGGTGAGGCGTCGCAGCCGGGTCGGTCCTGGAGGTGTCGGGGCTGCCACTCCCGGCCGGGCTGGCGAGGCGCGCTGCGGGGCCGCCGGTCCTCGGGCGGGCTCGCGGACACCCAGGTCGTCCAGGAGCCGGTGGAAGAGCACCTTGTCGCGACGCAGCGGGTAGGGCAGCGAGATCATCGTCTCCAGCAGCCGCCGGTCGTTGAAGGGGAGCAGCACCCGGTGCCCGAAGTCGCCGTCGCAGAACTTCTGCCATCCCCAGCGGCCCATCCGCTGCTCCCAGTAGACGAGGTCGTAGGCGTCGTGGCCGAGCAGGTCGGCCTCCGACAGCGGCGCCTGCTCCAGGTAGTCCCCGTAGAGCTGCTCGGCGAGGTCGTCGTGCGCCCCTGGTCGCCCACCGGCGAAGATCCGCGTGAGCCACCGGGCGTCCAGCTCGTGCGGCGGGCGGGTCACCGCCTTGGTGTAGGTCGTGGCGATCTCGGCGCCGTTGCTCTGCAGCTGCACGAGGTCGGCGGGCAGGTCCGCCCACATCGCGTGGGCGGCGCCGCGTGAGGTGATCCGCGGGGCGTAGGTGCGCCGGCTCACGACGTCGAAGGTGCCCCCGCGGGGCGGCTGCCGCCAGCGCAGCACGCGGTGCGGCAGCCGGAGCTGCCCGGCGACGTCGCGGGCGCCCAGCACGTCCTGCACGGCGGCGTCGCTGCCGACCGCCTCGCGAGGGTTGACGTAGGTGAAGGCGAACCCGTCCCGCGCGCGCAGTGCCGGTGCCGCTGCCGCGGCGCTCACCCTGCTGTCCAGCCCACCGGTGAGGCTGACCGCGGGGCGACCCAGGTCGGCGAGCAGCCGGAGGTGCGCGGTGAGGCGCTCCCGGAACTCGGCGTGGACCGTCTCCACGTCCGGGTCCTCCACCCGGGGCTGCCACGGCCAGAAGCGCTCGTAGCCGGTGACCGGCCCGTCCGCGCCCACCCGTAGCCGGAGCATCGTGTTGGGCAGCACCGCCCGGACTCCCCGGTAGGCGGTCCGGACTCCCGGCAGATAGCTCACCCGGCCCGCCATCCGTTCCCGCAGCGTGGCGAGCAGGGCCTCGGCCTCCGGATCCACCTCGAAGCGGAGAGCATCGGCGACCAGCACGGGTGAGCTGCCGACGGCGGCCCGGTCGGCGGTCCGTCCGACGAGCACGGGCTGGCTCGCCATGGTGTCCGGGACGACGAGGAGCTCCGGGTCCGGCCCGCGCCCCGCGACCGCCTCGTCGCCGGTGCGGCCCGCGGTTCGCGCCACGAGGGTGAACCTGCCCCCGAGGTATGCCGTCTCCCGCACCAGGGCCTGCTCGCCGCCGGTCGCCCAGGTGTCGGCGAGCCGGCGCGCGACGGTGGGGCCGTCGTGCGTGCCGCGGGCGACGTCGACCGGGTGGCCGAGGAGGATCAGGTGCCCGCGGTGCGAGGACGCGCTCGTCGCGACGGTCCGGGGCTGCAGCCAGAGCGTCGCCCCGGGCAGGCTCACGGTGTCGCGGCGCCATCCCTCGACCTCGCTCGGCGCACCGTCCCGGCCGGCTCCGACGAGGAGCAGGTAGCCGTGCGGGTGGGTGCCCGCGAGGACCGCGGCAGGGTCGACGTCCACTCAGGCCAGCCCCAGGGAACGGGCGAGGACGGCGGCGATGCGCGGCCCCGCCTGACCGTCCCAGAGCGGCGGCACGGGCGTGGACCCGGGCGCCGGGCGGCCGGCCGCCAGGGTGCCCGCGACCGCGGCGGGCAGCTCGTCGTGGGTGGTCAACGTGTTGGTGCCGTGGGTGATCGTCACCGGTCGCTCGGTGTTGGGGCGCAGGGTCAGGCAGGGCACGCCGAGCACCGTGGTCTCCTCCTGGACCCCCCCGGAGTCGGTCACGACGACCGCGGAGCCCTGCACGAGCGAGAGGAAGTCGAGGTAGCCCAACGGGTCCACGGCCCGCACCGCGGGGTGGTCGGTCAGCCCGGCGGCGGCCAGCTTGGGACGGCTGCGGGGATGCAGCGGGAGCACGACCGGGCACTGGTCGGCCACGGCGTGCAGCGACGCCACGACGGTGCGGGCGTAGGCCTCCTCGTCCACGTTCCCCGGACGGTGCAGGGTCGCGGCGACGTAGGACGACGCGTCCAGGCCGATCGCGCCGGCGACCCGGGCGGGGTCGAGCCGGTGCCGGTGACGCAGCAGGGTGTCGATCATGGGGTTGCCCACGAGGTGGACCGCGGCGGCGTCCACGCCCTCGGCCGCCAGGTTGTCCGCGGCGTCCTGGCAGGTCACGAGGAGCAGATCGCTGATCCGGTCGGTGACCATCCGGTTGATCTCCTCCGGCATGCGCCGGTCGAAGGAGCGCAGACCCGCCTCGACGTGGGCGACGGGGACGTGCAGCTTGGTGGCCACGAGCGCGGCGGCCACCGTGGAGTTGACGTCGCCGTAGACGACCACGAGGTCGGGACGCCGCTGCGTCAGCACCTGCTCCAGGCCCACCATGGCGGCGGCGGTCTGCGCACCGTGCGGTCCGGACCCCACCCCGAGGTCGACGTCCGGGCGGGGCAGGCCGAGCTCGGTGAAGAAGACCGTGCTCATCCGGTCGTCGTAGTGCTGACCGGTATGCACCAGGAGCTGGTCGACGTCGTGTGCGCCGAGCCCCTCGATCACCGGCGCCGCCTTGGGGAAGTTCGGTCGCGCGCCGGTGACGTGGACGACGAGCGGCCGCGGCCGGCTCGTGCTCACCGGTGCTCCCCGACCGGTCCCGCCCGGAGGTCCTCCGGCAGCCGGGCACCGATGGCGCGCACCAGGCGCTCGTCGAGAGGGTCCAATCCGTCTGCCCCCGCCCGCGCGAGGTGCCACAGCTGGTAGTGGTCGACGATGCCCGCGACCCGCCGGGCGACGTGATCCTCCCAGCCCGCCGGCCCGCCGAGGCCACCACAGGCGAAGGCGGCGCGCGGCACGAGCAGCTCGAGGACGACGTCGTGACGCCGCGCCGCGGCGAAGACCGGCCGGTCGAGGACGAACAGCGGCCGGAAGGTCGCCAGCTCGGCCTGCAGCGCGGCGACCCGCTCGATCAGCCCCTCCGCCTCGGCCTCCTCCAGACCGGTCGCCAGCACCCCGACCACGGGCAGCCGCGAGACGTCGGGACCCGTGACGTGCCGGCCGCCCCGCAGCGGGACGTCGACGTGCCCGGCGCCGTGCCGGGGGGCGAAGACGCGCCACGCGAGGTCGGTGAGCGTCGGGCTGCGCCGCACCCGGGGCAGCACCTCCTCCAGCGCCAGTCGGTAGCCGGGGGCGCGTCGCAGCAGGCCCGCCAGCCGGGCCATGCGCTGCTGCTGCCGACGCTGCGCGTCCGTCGCCGCGGTCATGCCGCGCTCGCCACGTCGAGGATGGCCGCCGCCGCGGCCGCCGCACCGTTGCCGGGATCGGCCGCCCTCGCGGCCTCCGCCAGCTCCGTCCCGTGGTCCAGCAGCTCACCGACCAGTGCGCCCGCTCGGCCGCCGGTGAGCGTCGGGGCGCTCAGGGCCCAGCCGCGGCGGGCCGCCTCGTCCGCACGCCCCTCCTGGTCGTCCAGCGAGGTGTGGCGGTTCGGGACGAGGATCGTCGGCACGCCGAGCCGCAGCGACTCGTGGACCGAGTTGTAGCCCGCCGCAGCGATGACCAGGTCGAAGGCGCGGTAGTGCTCGGAGAGCGGGAAGTGCCGCACGAGGTGCACGTCCCCGGAGTAGGCGTTCTCGGCGATGGCGGGGGCGGTGACGCAGACCCCGATCCCGCGCTCGGTCAGCGCCGCGGCCGCCGCCCCGACCTCGTCACCGGTGTCGTTGATGTTGCCGGCGCCGAGCGAGACCAGCGCCAGCGGGCCGTGCTCCGGGAGCCCCAGCGCGGCCCGCGCGGCATCGCGCTCCTGCAGCTGGTCGGCGTCGACGAGCGTCACCGGCGGCACCCGGACCACCTCGGTGTCCGGCACCTGCGCGGTCGCGCCGCGGTCGGCCGCCGCGCACAGGTCGCCGGGCTCGAGGACCGCGTCGAACCAGGCGCCCTTCTCCAGCTGGTCGGTGTTGCGCCCGGGCCGCCACATCCCGCGCCGCGACCAGACGGCGCGGGTGCGCGGATGGCTCGCCAGGGCCGCGTCCAGCCCGGAGTATGGGTGGGTCCCGTCGAAGACCAGCACGTCGGGGTCGACCCGGTCCAGGATCTCGGCGAGCTGGTCGGCGAAGAGCCGGCGCCAGGCGGCCGGTCGGAGCCCGGAGGACCCCTGCGAGACGAGGTACTCCCAGGGCAGCCCCTCGGCGCTGACGACCGGCACCGCCTGCGACAGCGACACGACGTGACGGTGGTCGTCGGGCATCCGTCGGGCGTACGCCAGCAGGCGAGTCAGGTGCCCCATCCCCGCGCCGTTGCTGGACAGCAGGAGCACCGACGACATACCGGCGATCATGGCACAGCGCGATATGCTCAGGGCGCGCGCGTTCGCACCCCACCCCCGTCTCGAAGGAGTCCTGCCACCGTGGCTGTCGACGCTGTCATCATCGGCCTGGGATACGTCGGCCTCCCGCTGGCGCAGGAAGCGACACGGGCGGGCATGCGCGTGCTGGGATTCGACATCCACCAGGGGGTGGTGGACGCCCTCAACGAGGGCCGGTCGCACGTCGACGACCTCGCCGACGACGACATCGCGCAGATGCGTGACGGGGGCTTCGAGGCCACGACGGACGAGGCGCGGATCGCGGAGGCGGGGACCGCCGTCATCTGCGTGCCGACGCCGCTGTCGCCGGAGGGCGGTCCGGACCTGCGGGCGGTGGAGTCGGCGGTCGCCGCCGTGGCCCGCAACCTGCGCCCGGGGATGCTCGTCGTGCTGGAGTCCACGACCTACCCCGGCACGACCGACGAGGTGGTGCGGCCCGTCCTGGAGGCCGGCGGGCTGGTCGCGGGCGAGGACTTCCACCTGGCCTTCTCGCCGGAGCGGATCGACCCCGGCAACGAGCGCTTCGGTGCCAAGAACACCCCCAAGGTGGTCGGCGGGCACACGCCGTCCTGCAGCGACGCGGCGGCCGACTTCTACGGCCGCTTCGTCGACACCGTGGTCCGGACCAAGGGCACCCGGGAGGCGGAGACCGCCAAGCTGCTGGAGAACACCTACCGGCACATCAACATCGCGCTGGTCAACGAGATGACCCGGTTCTGCCACGAGCTCGGCATCGACCTCTGGGACGTCATCGGGGCCGCCAGCTCCAAGCCGTTCGGCTTCCAGGCGTTCTACCCCGGTCCGGGCGTCGGGGGGCACTGCATCCCGATCGACCCCAACTACCTCTCCCACAACGTCCGGGCCCGGCTGGGCTACCCGTTCCGCTTCGTCGAGCTGGCCCAGGAGATCAACGCAGGTATGCCGGCCTACGTCGTCGGGCGGGCCCAGGACATCCTCAACGCCGCGGGCAAGCCGCTCAACGGCTCGACCGTGCTCCTGCTCGGCGTGACCTACAAGCCGAACATCGCCGACCAGCGCGAGTCGCCGGCGGTGCCGCTGGCCCGGCTGCTGGCCGCCAAGGGCGCCTCCGTGCTCTACCACGACCCGCACGTGCAGGAGTGGCACGCGGCGGGCGACTCGGTGTCCGGTCGGGTCGAGGACCCGGCGACCGCGGCCGGCGAGGCGGACCTGACGATCCTGGTGCAGAACCACCGGGGCTACGACGTGGACGCCCTCGCCGCCGCCTCGCAGGCCTTCTTCGACACCCGCGGCGCCGCCGCCGGGGGAGAGAAGGTCGTCCGGCTGTGAGCGCCGACCTCGGGCCCGAGCCGCACCACCAGCCGCTCGCGCTGGATCACGACGCCGCGGCCGACCTCGCGCGCCGCCACGGCATGGAGCAGGTCGCCACCCGGCCCACGCTGCGGGAGTACGTCGGCGAGATCTGGCGCTACCGGCACCTCATGTGGTCGCTGGCCAAGGGCGAGGTGATCAGCCAGCACCGGGACAACTACCTGGGCATCCTCTGGTCGGTCATCAACCCGATCATGCTGGGCGTCGCCTACTACCTCATCTTCGGCAAGCTGCTCGGCCTGGAGCGGGACGTCGACAACTTCGTCAGTTTCCTCACCATCGGGCTGTTCACCTTCACCTTCATCTCGGCGACGCTCACCTCCGGCGCCCGGGCGCTCATGGGCAAGGTGGGCATGATGCGCTCGCTGGCCTTCCCCCGGGTGCTGCTGCCGGTGGTCGTCGTGGTCTCCGAGTTCGTCAACAACATCCCCGCCTTCCTCGTGCTCGTGGTCATCGCGCTCATCAGCGGTGAGCCGATCACGTGGGAGTGGCTGCTCTTCCCGGTGGCCCTGCTGGTGGTGGTGATGATGGGCCTGGGGCTGGCCATGCTCATCTCCCGGCTGGTGCACGCCGTGCGCGACCTCAACAACATGGTCCCCCTCGTCGTCCGGCTCATGCGCTACGTCTCCGGGGTCTTCTTCTCGATCGACGCCCGCTTCGGCGACCTCGACGGCGTCCCCGACTGGGTCGGGGCGGTGCTCGCCTACCAACCCGTCGCGGTGAGCCTGACGCTGGTGCGCGAGACGCTCATGGAGGCTTCCCGGTCCGGTGGGAGACGTGGGCGGTCGCCGGGGCCTGGGCGGTGCTGCTCTTCGGCGTCGGCTTCGTCGTCTTCTGGCGGGGGGAGGGCACGTATGGCCGCGCCTGAGCAGCGGCAGCCGCCCGGCGGGGCCGAGCAGGTGTCCGTCGAGGGAGAGCGGATCCCCTCGGTCGTCGTCTCGCACGTCGACATCAAGTACCGCATCTACGGCAGCCCGAAGAAGCAGGACCAGCCCGAGGACGAGGCGGAGTCCGCCCTGCGGCGGCTGTTCAGCCGCAGCACCCCCGGCCTGGGCGTGCAGGAGGTGCATGCGGTCAAGGACGTGTCCTTCGTCGCCTACCGCGGGGAGTCGATCGGCATCATCGGGCGCAACGGGTCGGGCAAGTCGACCCTGCTGCGCTCGGTCGCCGGGCTGGTGCCTCCGACCAACGGCACGATCTGGTTGGGTGGCAAGGCGGCGCTGCTCGGGGTCAACGCCGTCCTGCAGCGCAAGCTCAGCGGCCGCGACAACATCTGGATCGGTGCCCAGGCGCTCGGTCTCACCCCGGCCCAGGTGCGACGCCGGATGGACGACATCATCGAGTTCGCCGACATCGGCGACTTCATCGACCTCCCGATGAGCAGCTACTCCAGCGGGATGGCGGCCCGGTTGCGCTTCGCGATCTCCACCGCTGTCGTGCCCGACATCCTCATCGTGGACGAGGCGCTGGCCACCGGCGACGAGCACTTCCGCGCCCGGGCCACCGAGCGGATCGAGCAGATCCGGGAGCAGGCGGGCACCGTCTTCCTGGTGGCCCACAGCCGACGTCGCATCAACCAGCTCTGCACCCGGGTCCTGTGGATGGACGACGGGCGGTTGCTCGGCGACGGCCGGCCGTCGGTGATCAACGGCCTGTACGGTCGCAAGTACGGCAAGCACCGCCAGGTGTGGCGCGAGCGTTACGAGGAGATCAACCGGGTCATGCAGGAGCAGGGGGCCGACGCCGCCCGGGACCTGCTGCGCAAGTGGGAGCCGGAGGGCAACTGGTGACCTCCCGCCGGATCCTCGTCGTCACCGTCGTCCATCACCCGGAGGACGCACGCATCCGGCACCGTCAGATCGCCAGCCTCCTCGCCGCGGGGTGGGAGGTCACCTTCGCCGCGCCCTGGACCGGGCACGGCGTGCAGCCCCCCGACGACGGGACGGTGCCGGGGCTGACGGCGCTCGACCTGACGCGCTCCAGCGGACGCCGACGGTTCGCCGCGCAGCGGGATGCCCGCCGGGTGATGCGCGAGCACGGCCCCCGGCACGACGTGGTGCTGCTGCACGACCCCGAGCTCGTGCCGAGCACCTTCGGCATCTCGCTGCCGCTCACGGTGTGGGACGTGCACGAGGACACCGCGGCGGTGGTCGACCTGCGGTCCTGGGTGCCGGCCCGGCTGCGCGGGCCGCTGCGCTCGCTGGCCGCGACGATGGAGCGCAGCGCCGAGCGTCGGATGGTCCTCATCCTCGCCGACGAGGACTACGCCCAGCGTTTCGCCCAGCCGCACCTGGTGGTGCCCAACACCACCCCGGTGCCCCCTGACCCCCCGCCTGCCGGGACGCCGGACGAGCAGGGGCGGCTGCGCGTGGTCTACCTCGGCAGCCTGACGCGGGAGCGCGGCGTGGGTGAGCTCGTGCGGGTGGGTGAGCAGCTGGCCGCCCGCACCGAGGGCCGCGCGGTGCTGGAGATCGTCGGTCCGGCGCACGGGTCGGCCACCACCGAGCAGCTGCAGGCGGCGCAACGGGCGGGCCACCTGGAGTGGTCCGGGTTCCTGCCTGCCGACCGGGCCCTGGACCGGCTCGACGGGGCGCTCGCCGGGCTCTCGCTGCTCCACGACGTGGAGAACTTCCGGCCGAGCATGCCGACCAAGGTGGTGGAGTACCTCGCCCACGCCGTCCCGGTCATCAGCACCCCGCTGCCCCGGGCGGTGGACCTCGTCGACCGCAGCGGTGCCGGCACGGTCGTCCCCTTCCACGACGTCGAGCAGACCGTCGAGCAGCTGCTGGCCTGGGTGGCGGACCCGGCGGCCGCGGCGGAGCTCGGACGGCGCGGGCACGACCTCGCACGCCGCGAGCTCGACTGGGGGGTCCACTCAGCGGAGTTCGTCACCGCCATGGAGCGGCTCGCCGAGGCCCCCCGCTGACCCTCGGGTCGCGAGGGCGTACGCCTCGTCGTAGCGGGCCGCCAGCGCCCGCCAGGTGCGGTGCTCGCGCACCCACGAGCGGCCCGCGGCGGCGAGCTCGGCACGCCGCGCGGGATCCTGCCGCAGCCGGTCGAGCACCTCGGCCAGGGCGGCGGCGTCGCCTGCGGGGAAGGCCACGCCCCGCTCGGCGTCGCCGACGATCTCCAGCAGCGCGGGCAGCGCGGAGACCACCACCGGCAGCCCCATCGCCATCGCCTCGTAGGGCTTGAGCGGGGTCACGAGGCGGGCCGCCCGTTCGTCGATGCGCGGCACGACGAAGACGTCGAGCAGCGCGTAGTAGTCACCGACCTCGGCGTGCGGCACCTGCCCGGTGAGCACGACGTGCTCGACGACCCCGAGGTCCGCGGCGCGCTGCCGCAGGGACTCCGCTCGCTCACCCCCGCCGACCAGCACGGCGGTCACCGGTATGCCCCGCCGGCGCAGCTGCGCGACCGCCTCGACCAGCACCTCCTGGCCCTCCCGCGGGTGGTCCAGGTTGCTGACGTAGCCGACCACGAAGGCGTCGTCGAGCCCGAGCCGTCGGCGCAGGTCGGCCCGCGGCGTCCGGGGAGCGATGGCCTGGTCGTCGACGCCGTTGGGCACCACCACGACCCGCGCCGGGTCGATCCGCCCGCCCTGCCCCGGGCGGTCGAGGATGTCCTGGCGCATCGACTCGCTGAGCGTGACCACCGCTGCCGCCTCGCCGAGGACCCTCGTCTCCAGCGCACGCCGTAGCCGGTAGAGCTCGCTGTCGGTGGCACGCTCGACGTCCGAGGTCCACACCCCCTCGAACAGCCCCCGCACCTCGTAGACGACGGGTATGCCGGTGGCCCGGCCGACGGCGAGCGCCACGAGCGCCAGCTCGTAGCCCCGGTGGCCGGAGTGCGCGTGCAGGAGCGCGGGGCGGTGCCGCACGACCTCGGCCAGCAGCCGTCGCGCGAAGGCGTCGAGGTAGGCGTCCGCGCCCTCGCGGGCCGGGACCTCCTCCCGGGTGAGCCGCAGGTGCCGGACCCCCGCCACGGTCTCCACCGGGGGCGCCGGCTCGCCCGGGAAGTCCAGCGCGGTCGCGGCGAGGACGTCCTCGCCGCCCCGGGCGCGCTCGCCCAGCAGGTAGGCCGAGCGCACGGCATACCCGCTCGTGCGCTGGGGTAGGGACACCTTGAGCAGGTGCAGCACCCGGCCGGGCTCGGGATCCACGGGGGTGGGGGGCAGGTCGCCGGGCAGCCAGCCGGGGGAGAACGTCGCGCAGCCTCGCCTCCTGCTCGGTGACCAGGGCACGCACGTGCGGACGGGGGTCGATCGCGGCCCATCGTCGCAGCACCTCCAGCCGCAGCGTGGGCTCCCCGGCGCGGGTGGTGGTCAGGGCCGCCTGCTGGAGCAGGGCGGCATCGGGGCGCCCGGAGCTCTCCGCCTCGTCCAGGGCGTGCCGCACGAGGGACATCGCCTCGTCGTGCCGGCCGGTCGCGCTCAGCGCCCCGAGGCGACCGAGGTCCCCGAGGACGGTGGACCGCAGGGCCTCGCGCGCTGACGCGTCCGGGGCCTCGGTGCGCAGGCTGGCGAGCCCGGGCACGACCCTCACCGGCGGGAGCTGTGCGTCGTGCCGCTCGAGGCGGTCCCGGACCCGGGCGCCGTGTCGTCGTCCTCGACCAGCAGCGCGTGCCAGCGTCCCGCATCGAGCAGGTCGAGCCACGGCGCGTCGAGGTCGGCGGGCCGCACGAGGGCGACCAGCCGGCAGGAGCGGGGCAGGGCGAGCGAGGCCAGCACCGCCCGCTGGTCGGCGCCGTCGACGAGCGCGACCTCCGGGTCCTGGTCCCGCAGCGCCGCGGTGGGACCGGGGTAGCCGGTCCAGGGCAGGCCCAGCCCGGCGCGCAGCCGCGCCTCGACCAGGGCGTCCGGGACGGTGTCACCGCGCAGCGAGGAGGGGATGTCACCGCTGCTCGGCGACAGCACGCGGACCGCGGGGGACAGGTTGAGAAGCGCCCGCAGGGACGGGCCCGATCCCCCGGCGGGCAGCAGCAGCACGCGGCGGGCCGCGCCCCGGCCCTGAGCCCGCTCCTCGCCGTCCGACCCTGCGTCGGTCGGGGTCGTCCCGGGCTCGGGCGAGGTCGCGACGGAGGGGGGCGGGTCGGTGAGGAGGCTCCACGTGCGGCTGCCCGTCGGGGCGGGGTGCTCCTCGGGTGTGCCGACGGGGGCGTCGTGACCGGGGGGTCGCAGGCGCAGCGCCAGCGCGGCCCACCGCGCGGCGGTCTGCGGCTCGGCGTCCAGCACCTGGTCGGCCGCCAGGAGCAGGTCGGCCGCGGCCGCGAGCCGCTGGGCCTCGGCAGGCACCTCCCCGTCTCCGGCCAGGACCTCCCGGTGCAGGGTCCACGCCCGCAGCACCGGGTCCTCGGCGCCGAGCACCGGCGCCAGGACGCTGAGCAGCGCGTCGCGCTGGTCGGTGTCCCGGGTCAGCCACGGGGTCGCCCGCAACCGCTGCCGCACCGGCCCCTGGGGCCGGGCGGGCCCCGCGAGCACCGCGATCGCGGTCAGCAGCCGGTCGAGCGTCCCGGTCGGCAGCACCGGTCGTGGCGCGGCACCGAGCTGCGGCAGGGTGCCCAGCGCCAGCTCGGTGCACAGCCTCCGGAGAGCGGGCGTGCCCTCGAGGACCGGGACCTCGGCCGCGAGCTCGTGCGCGGTCCGGGCGATGGCGCGCCCGCCGGGACCCAGCACGACGAGGACGTCGGTCTCCCGGAGACCTTCGCGGAAGCGGGGGTCGAAGCGGGTGGCGAGGCCGGCCCGGAGCCCGCGCGGGACCACGCGCTCGGCGCCGGCCAGCAGCGGGCGCCGCCACGACGAACGGGTGCGGCTGGCACGCAGCTCGTGACCCTCCGCCAGGTCGGGGGCGGCCGGCCCGGTCCGCAGCAGCACGGCTCCCGGCAGCAGACCCCGCAGCAGGTCCAGGGCCTCGCGCGTCCCGGGGCTGGGCCGGCCGGTGACGAGCACCAGGGCCGAGCTGACGTCGCGACGGTCGGTCGCCGGGTCAGCGGGCACCGGCGACCTCACCGGCCTGCGCCGCCATCACGTCGAGCCCGGGCAGCGCCTCCCGGACCATCGTCTGCTCCCGCTCGTCCAGCCACGGGGCCAGCACCCAGCGGGGACGGAGGCCGAACCACGACGAGAGCAGGTCGGAGGCCCCGAGGAGATCCTCCGGCAGCCCTGTGGGGCCCGGGGTGACGTCCTCCGGTGCGAGCCAGACCTCGACGTCATCGGCGCGCACCCGGACCTCCTGGTCGCGCATGAGGGAGAGCACCGAGGGATCGAGCACGACCAGCCGTCCGGCAGTGATCCGGTCCAGTCGCGAGACGAGCCAGGCCTGCCCGTCGAGCAGCGGGTCGTCGAGGGCGCGGTCGAGCTCGGGCCGGCGCAGCTCGGTCGTGGCGCGCAGGTCCTGGTGCCACACCCCGGCGGGGGCACCGGGGGTCCCCTCGCGCAAGGCCCGCATCAGCCAGTCCCCGCCGCGGCTGCCGTGCGGCTGGGAGAAGGAGCCGAGGTAGGCGGTGCCCAGCCGGTCGGGGACGAGGTCGGCGGCGGGGAGATCCCGCACCCACGCGGCCGGGACGGGGAAGGGCAGGGTGGCCAGCTCGGCGTCCTGCACCCGCAGCTCGCCGGGCTCCTGCCGGCGGCGCCGGGCGAGCCGCCGGTGCCAGGCCATGAAGCTGGAGCGGAAGGCACGGCGCTCCGGTGCGGTCCAGGAGAGGGTGAAGTCACCCCGGGAGAGCGAGCCCGAGCGCAGCCGCGTCACCGCCAGCGGCTCCCGGACGTCGACGATGGCCCCGTGCACCCGGGCGACCCGCTCCGCGAACTCCGAGTCCGCGCCCTTGCGGATCGGCGCGAAGCCCCCGGTGCGGGCCAGGATGCTGCGGCGCAGCAGCAGCGAGGAGGCGTTCTCGCGGACCGCGCGGTAGCCGAGCCACTGGTGGGTGAGGTCGTCCTTGGCGCGCACCGCGCGGCTACGGGTCATCGGGGTGTCCGGTCCGGCCTCCTCCAGCGCCGCCACCTGGAGCTCGACGCGGGACGGGTGGGACCAGTCGTCGGCGTCCTGGAAGGTGATGAGGCTGCCGCGGGACGCCTCGATCGCCGCCGCACGACCGAGGTAGGAGCCGCCGTTGCGGTCCATCGTCAGCACCCGGACCCGTGGGTCGAGGGCGGCCACCCGGGCGTAGGTCTCGGCGTGCTCGGGACCCGAGCAGTCGTCGACGACGACGATCTCGAGATCGGCATACGTCTGCGCGCAGATGGACCGGACCGCGGTGACCAGGCCCTCGTCCGGCCGCCAGCTCGGCATGATGACGGTCACCAGCTCTCCACCCGCGGTCCCCGGTCGTGCCCCGGGGGCCTCGAGCCGGTCGAACGGGCTGCGGGCCTCCGCTCCCGCGGCCTGCCCGTCGCCCTGGAGGCTGGGGGCGGCCAGCCCGCGCTCGGTGAAGCGCTGCGCGAGCAGCTCGTCCCACTGCTGCTCGTCGGCGGTGGCCGTGGCCGGACCGTGCGGGTTGGCCAGGTCCACCCGCAGGTAGTGCTCCGCGTCCGGGTGGAGGTCCCGCACCGCGGGGAGCAGCGCGGCGAGCGGCTCGTGCCGCCCGGCGAGGAAGAGCGTCTGCAGCCCGGTGAGCCGTAGCTGCGGCCCGAGCCAGGTCAGGCCGTCGCCGGGCCAGAGCGCCTCGAAGACCAGGGCGGAGGCCAACAGCTCCTCAGGGGTGCGCAGCATCCCGGCCCAGCCGAAGGCGACCCCTGCCAGCGCGCGTCGCCGTGCCGGGCGCAGCGAGTCCGCCGGGGGTGCACCCTCGGCGAGCACCTCCGCGAGCAGGCCCTGCGGGGACTGCCGGCCGCCGGTCGCGAGCTCGGCGAGGGCGTCCAGCCCAGCCCTCGACCGGGTGCGCAGCGTCTGGTGGAAGAGCGGGACGGGGTCGACCGCCCCGGCGCCGTGCCGCAGCTGCCAGGCGAGCCACGCCTGGGACGGGTCGTTGCTCTGGCTGGTCACGAGGGTCTGATGCTCTTTCTCACGGCAGTGCGTGGTGCCGGACCGCAGCGCCCGGCCCCGGGTACAGTGAACACCGTCTCGACCGGTGCCCGAGCACCGACACCCCCAACCCGCGCAGGAAGGTCGGCCGCGTGCCCGCTCGCCTCGTCCCTCTCGTCGGCAGTGCAGCCGGGATCGCCCTGGCTCTGGTCCTCGTGCTCGGGGTGGCGCTGGAGCTGCCGGTGCTGGCGGCGGCCGCCGGAGGGCTCCTCGGCGCCGGCATCCTCGCGGTCCAGCTGGACTCCTGGCGCCGGGTGCGGTCGATGCGCAACTACCTGCGTGACGAGATCCGCCGGGCGGCCGGCTCCGGGCAGGGGTCTGCCGCGAGCCCCGTCCCCGTCCCGCAGGCAGCACCGGCCGACGTGCTCGGCGCCGTGCAGGTGCTGCAGGCGCAGTACACCGGCCGGTTGGACCGGATGCAGGTCACGCTGGACGAGGCCCTGGCCCGGCTCGCCGCCGGTCGCCCAGCACACGACCACGACCCCCGGTGACCTCGCCCCGGTCCACCACGCAGGGGGTGGCGGCCGACCACGGGCGGATCGCCCGGCGGCGCTCGCGGGCGCTGGCCGCGACCGCACTGCGGACCCGGTCGGTCCACGCCCGGGAGGTGCTGGCCGAGCTCGCCTGGCCCGGGCACACCCCGGCCGACCTGGCCGACTGGGCGACCCGGCCCGCGGACGCCGGCCCGCCACCCGGCGCGGACCCGCTCGGCGTGGCCGACCACGCGCGGGTGCTCGCGGTCCAGACCGGGGAGGCGGACGACGTCGCCGTGGCCCGGGGGCTGCTGGAGCAGCTGCTCGCCCCCGGATCGACGGTCATGGGCGGGCTGCGCCGTGAGCACGTCGAGATGCTCGCCCAGCTGCGGGTGCTCGGCGGCGACCCGGAGGGGGCCGTCCGGCTGGTGGCCGACCGCCGGGTCCGCCCTGGCGTGGCCTCCTCGGTGCGCGCCGACGCCCTGCACCCGCGGCTGAACCCGGCCGCCGCGGACCGGGGCCAGGACTGGGCGCGGGCCTTCTCCGCCGCCCTGGGCAGCGGACGGCTGGCCCAGGTCCTCCCGCCCCTCCGGGATCGGCGCCGGACCTGGACCGGCTCGCGGTGAGCGGGACCGAGCCGGTGCGCGACACCGGCCTGGTCACCGTGCTCATGAGCAGCTACCGCCCCGGCCCGGCGCTGCTCACCGCGGTGCGCTCGGTCCTGGCGCAGACCTGGGCCGACCTCGAGCTGCTCGTCGTCGACGACGCCTCGGGGCCGAGCCCCGGTCACGCGGCGCTGCTCGCCCAGGTCGAGGCCCTCGACCCGCGCGTCCGGGTGATCCGCAAGGCCGTCAACGGCGGCACCTACCGGGCGCGCAACACCGCGCTTCGGCAGGCGCGCGGGGAGTTCGCGATCGTCGTGGACTCCGACGACTGGTGGCACCCGCAGACGCTGGAGACCTGCCTGGGGCCGCTGCTCGCCGATCCCGGCCTGCTGGCCACGCGCGCCCAGGGGGTGCGGGTCAGCCCCGATCTCGTGCTCACCCGCCCGGGCTACCAGCCGCGCTTCGCCTCGGCCGCGACGGTGTGCTTCCGGCTGCGCCCGGTGCTCTCCCGGATCGGCTTCTTCGACCCGACCCGCAAGGGCGCCGACACCGAGTTCGCCCGCCGCCTGGAGGCGGCCTGCGGACCGGTGATCCGGGACATCGAGGAGACCACGACCATCCTGCGCGGCGGCGGCAGCACGCTGTCCTCGGAGGAGTTCGCCAACGGCTACCGCCACCCGGCGCGGCAGCAGTACAAGGCGCTCTACACCCCCTGGCACGAGGCCGTCACGGCCGGGGCGCAGCGGGCATACCTCGACCCGGAGCAGCCGCGGCGCTTCCCCGAGCCGCACCGCTGGAGCCGCCCCACGCACCCGCTGCTGCGGACCACCCCGGAGACGCTGGACCTGGTGATCGCCGGTGACTGGCGCAAGTTCGGCGGACCGCAGCGCTCGATGATGGAGGAGATCCGGGCCGCCCTCGACGCGGGGCTGCGGGTCGGGGTCATGCACCTGGAGGCGCTGCGCTTCATGTCGGCGCAGGACCAGCCGCTGGTCGCGCCGTTCACCGAGCTGGTGCGCTCCGGCGCGGTGAGCTGGGTGCAGCCGGACGACGACGTCGACATCGACGTGCTGCTCGTGCGCTACCCCCCGATCCTGCAGTACCCGCCTCGCCTGAGCCGCGTCGCCCGGGTCCGCCAGGTGCTGGTGATGGCCAACCAGGGACCGGTCGAGCCCGACGGCACCGACCAGCGCTACGTCGTCGCGGACGTCACCGGGCGCGCCGGCGAGCTCTTCGGCGCCCCGGTGACCTGGGTGCCGCAGAGCCCGACCATCCGACGCGTGCTGCGTGAGCAGGACCCCTCGGTCCCGCTCACCGACTGGGACAACCCGGGCCTCATCGACGCCGACGCCTGGGCGGTCCGACCGACCGACCGGGCACCCGGTGCCGGCGGGACGGTCGTCGTCGGACGCCACTCGCGCGACGACCGGATCAAGTTCCCCACCTCCTGGGCCGTCCTGGAGCGGGGGTATGCCTTCGGCCCGGGGCACGAGGTCCGCATCCTCGGCGGGGAGCAGACGGTGGAGGCGCTGCGTGCGGCGGCGGCCGACCGGGGCGAGCCGCCGCAGCTGCCCGCGGGGTGGCGGGTGCTGCCGGCCACGACCGAGGACGTGCGCCCCTTCCTGGCCGACCTCGACTTCTACGTCTACCTGGACAACCCGGACGCGCACGAGGCCTTCGGCAGGACTTTGCTCGAGGCCGCCGCCAGCGGCGTCCTCACCATCGCCGACCCCAAGCACCGGCCCACCTTCGGCGACCTCGTCGACTACGCGGCGCCCGGCGAGGCCCAGGCCCTGGTGGCGCGGTATGCCGCCGACCCGGCCGCCTACCGCGCCCGGGTGGAGCGCACGCTCGCGCTGGTGCGGGAGCGCTACGGCCGCTCGGGCTTCGTGGACCGGATCCGGCCGCTGCTGCAGGACGCTCCCCCGACGCCCGGTCCGGCGGCACCCTCGCCGCTCACCCTCCCGCTGCGCAGCGCGGGTGACGCCACCCGTGCCGACGCGCTCCGGGTGGAGCACGACGCGCTGTCGTCCGACGTGCTCGCCGCGTGGCTGGTCGAGAGAGTGCCCGACCCACCCGGTCCGGACTGGTCGCCGGCCGGGGTCCTCGACGGGGCTCCGGAGGGGGTACGCCGGGTGCGGCTGGAGCAGGGCGGTCTCGTCCTGGAGGCCACCCGGGACCGCGACAGGGCCGATAGGCGCCCGGGGAGCGGTGCCGTGACGCTCGACGACGGTGCCCGCGACACCGGTGCGACCGACGACGAAGGGGCCGACGAGGGCTCCCGGGACCGGGCATACCGGGCCTGGGGCGAGCCACCGCCGGGCTGGACCTGGACGGCCCGGCCCCGCTGGGCGCAGCGCCCCGACGGCCTCGACGACCAGCACACCGCCGACCATCCCGACCACGAGACCGACGGGGCGGTCGACCACGCCCCGGCACCCGTCCGCGAGGAGAGCCCATGAACCTGCGCCGCGAGGTCGTCAAGCGCGTCCCACCCCTGGCGAAACGGGACGCCGAGCTGCGCGCTCGCAACCGCCGCATCCGGGAGCTGGAGCGCACCCGTGACGCCCTGGAGCAGCAGCTCGCGGACGAGCGGGACCGCGCCGCGAAGCTCGTCGACCCGGACGAGCTGGCGCAGCGCTCGAGCTTCACGCAGCACCTCATCACGCTCCGAAGGATGACGGAGGACCTGCGCCAGCTCGACCCCGAGCGGCGCCACCCGCTGCGGCACCTGCCGTTCAAGCTGCGCAACTACCGACTTGCGGCCAGCCACGGCATCCCGGTGCCGCAGGTCCTCGCGGTCTGGGAGGATGCCGCGCAGATCGACCTCGCCGAGCTGCCGGAGGAGGTCGTGCTGAAGTCCGACGGCGGGGCCGGCAGCCACGGCGTGCTCCCGCTGCGGCGGCTCGCGGAGGGCCGCTACGAGACCATCGACGGCGTCCGGCGCCTGACCGGTGACGAGGTGCGCGCGCACTTCGTGGACCGGGCCTCCCGCGGTCGGATCAGCGGCCCGTTCTTCGCCGAGGAGGTGCTGCGGCAGCCCGGCGGGGGTCCGATCCCGGACGACGTGAAGATCAACGTCAGCTACGGCGAGGTGCAGCACGTGATGCTGCGCCGCGTGCCGCGCCACGGGCACCTGCGGTCGATGGGGTTCCGCTACGTCGACGCCGAGGGCGCCGACCTCGGCGCGGTGATGATCGGCCGGGACTCCGACGACAGCATTGCGCCGCCCCACGACCTGCCCGAGATGGTCGGGATCGCGCGGCACCTCTCCCGCGCCGTCGGGCTGCCCTTCGTGCGGGTCGACCTCTACGGCACCGAGCGCGGGGTGGTGCTGGGCGAGCTGACCCGGACACCTGGCGGTCGACAGCCCTTCAAGCCCCATCATGACGACGCGATGGGTCGCGGCTGGGAGCACGCCGCGAGCCGGCTCGAGCTCGACCTCGTGGCCGGCCGTCCGCCGGGGATCCTCCACGGGCAGCACCCGATGCCCGAGCTCTACCCGCAGGGGCACGTGTCGCGCTCGGCGGAGCCGGGTGCCTGGGCGCCGCGCATCGTGCCGTGCGCGCAGTGGTGCGGCCCGGGGCGGGGCTGACGCGGTGGCGGTGCCGGCGGTCACCGCGCGTCCCCCGGCCGTGCCGGAACGTCGTCGAGCGCGATGTTCCGGGCGGAGGCCGCGGTGAGGCCCAGCTCGGCGAGCCCGCGGTAGAGGAAGGGGGTGAGCGAGCGGGCGTAGGTGTCGGTGATGTGGCTGCCCTGCCGGTAGACCAGCTGCCCGCCGATCGCCACCGGGCAGGTGTCCTCCTCGGGGCAGATCCACGGGTTCGGGTCGATCACCGGTGCCCCCGTGGCCTCGTGCACGAGCGCGAGGGAGGGGCGTCCGTCGATGCTCTGGGGAGGCCGCTCGCACGCCAGCAGGTCGCGCGGGTGCTCCGCGGCGCACTCATAGGCCGCCTGGCCGGGGTGGGGGTTGTCGTCCACGACGACGACGTCGATCCCGGCGTCGGTCAGCGTGCGTGCGCCCTCGACCATGCCCTCCTGCTCCGGCTCCTCGGAGCCGCCCGAGCCGATGAGAACGAGGTGCGGGGGGTCCTCCAGCAGCTGCTCGACGGTGGCGCGGCCGAAGGCGTTGCAGTCCTCCTCCGCCCCGGAGACCGTGGGCGAGCAGGCGCTCTTGAGGTAGTACTCCAGCCGCCACGATTCCCGCAGCGCGATGGCGTCCAGCGCCGAGGCGTACTGCCCGAGCTTGGAATCGCCCCACAGCGCGACCACCGTCTCCGCGTCGGGGTCGCCGTAGACACAGCTGGTGTCGAACATCGCGACGCCGTCCTGGATCTGGCAGCCGTCGTCGTAGTAGGTGGGCACGTCCTCGCGAGCCAGCGCGGGATCGGGCTGCAGCGGGCCCTCGGTGTCGTAGGCGGAGCGCGGGTCCTCACGCAGCTCCCACCTCGAGTCCCACGGGTCGGCGACCAGCGCCGCGGGGCCGGCGGTCGTCGTCTCGCCGAGCGTGGGACGGGTCGCCCAGGCCACACCGGCGGCGACTGACAGCACGGCCATGCCCGTGCCGGCGGCCACGAGGGTCCGTCCGGGCCGGCCGGCCAGCCCGGAGCCGAACCGGACCGGGTCCTCCACCAGCACCCGCATGAGCGCGGCGAGCCCGATCGTGCCGACGCCGACGAGGGTGAGGCCGACCGGCCCGAGCGCCCCGCGCTGCTCCTCCACCAGCACGAGCAGCGGCCAGTGGATGAGGTAGATGCTGTAGGACAGGCCGCCGAGCAGCACCATCGGCGGCAGGCCCAGCACCCGAGACACCAGGGTGGGGTGTCCCGTCGAGCCGGCCGCGACGACCATGGCGCTGCCGAGCACCGGGAGGAGGGCGGCCGAGCCCGGCCAGGGTGTCGAGCTGTCCACCGCGAGGACGGTCGTCACGACGAGGGCGAGCCCCAGCAGGGCCATCACCTGGGCCGCCCCGGCCGGCCACCGGCGCAGCGCGGGGACGGCGAAGGCGAGCAGCGCCCCGGCACCCAGCTGCCACAGCCGCGTCGGGGTGACGAAGTATGCCGTCGCCGGGCTCTGCGCGGTCGCCACCACGGACCAGACGAGGGAGGCGACGGTCAGGGCGGCGAGCAGCGCGAGCAGGACCCGGCGGGGGGCATACCGGCTGCGTGCGGCGAGCGTCAGCCCGAGCAGGACGAGCAGCGGCCAGACCAGGTAGAACTGCTCCTCGACGGCCAGCGACCAGTAGTGCTGCAGCGGGGAGACCCCGGAGCCTTCGGCGAGGTAGTCGACGGACCGGGCGGCCAGGACCCAGTTGACGACGTAGAGGGTGGAGCCGAGGACGTCGGCGACCAGGTCCGGACGGGTGGTCGGGGACAGCACCACCCAGGAGGCGGCGAAGGTCAGGGCGATGACCACCAGGGCGGCCGGGAGGAGGCGGCGCGCGCGCCGGGCGTAGAACTCGCGCAGCGAGACCCGGCCGGTGCGCTCGACCTCCCGCAGCAGCAGCCCGGTGATGAGGAAGCCGGAGATGACGAAGAAGACGTCGACCCCGGCGAAGCCGCCGCCGGTGCCGGGCACGCGCAGGTGGTAGAGCAGGACCGCCAGGACCGCGATCGCCCGCAACCCCTCGATGTCGCGACGACGGTCCTGGCTCGTGGAACCACCCGATCGCGGCATGCCGCCCATCGTGCCAGGGATCGCCGGGGGTCCAGGTCGAGCAGGTCAGTCCCGGCCGTAGAGGTCCCGGGTGTAGAGCTTGTCGCCGAAGTCGTCGCTGTGCTCGTCCAGCCGGTTGGCGATGATGACGTCGGCCGCCTCGGTGAACGCCGGCAGGTCGCGCAGCACGCGGCAGCCCTGGAAGGTCTCGCCCTCGAAGGAGGGCTCGTAGATGACGATCTCGACCCCGCGCGCCTGGAGCCGCGACATGACGCCCTGGACGCTGGAGGCGCGGAAGTTGTCGGACCCGGCCTTCATGATGAGGCGGTAGATCCCGACGCGTCGCGGGTGCCGGTCGAGGATGTCGGCGGCGATGAAGTCCATCCGGGTCGTGTTGGCGTCCACGACCGCGGTGATGAGGGTCTGCGGCACGGTGCCGTAGTTGGCGAGCAGCTGCCGGGTGTCCTTGGGCAGGCAGTAGCCGCCGTAGCCGAAGCTCGGGTTGTTGTAGTGCGCCCCGATGCGCGGGTCCAGACCCACGCCCTCGATGATCTGGCGGGTGTCGAGCTGGCGGGTCACGGCATACGTGTCGAGCTCGTTGAAGTAGGCGACGCGCATCGCCAGGTAGGTGTTGGCGAAGAGCTTGATCGCCTCGGCCTCGGTGGAGCCGGTGAGCAGCACCGGCACGTCGTCGTGCAGGGAACCCTCCAGGAGCAGGTCGGCGAACTCCTGACCGCGCTCGGTGGTGTCGCCGACGATGATCCGGGACGGGTGCAGGTTGTCGTGCAGCGCGCGGCCCTCGCGCAGGAACTCCGGGCTGAACAGGATGGTGGCGCCGGGGTGCTGCTCGCGGAGGCCCTCGGTGTAGCCGACGGGGATCGTGGACTTGATGACGATCGCGGCGTCGGGGTTGATCCGGCGGACGTCCGCGACGACCGCCTCGACGCTGCGGGTGTCGAAGAAGTTGGTCACCGTGTCGTAGTCGGTGGGGGTCGCCACCACCACCCACTGCGCACCCGCGTAGGCCTCCTCGGGGTCGGTGGTCGCCCGCAGGTCCAGCTCGCGCGTCGCGAGGTAGTCGCTGATCTCGGGGTCGTGGATCGGGCTGCGGCGCGCGTTGATCTCGGCCACCTTGGCGGTGTCGATGTCCAGCGCGCACACCTCGTGGTGCTGGGCCAGGACGACGGCCAACGAGAGCCCCACGTAGCCGGTGCCGGCGATCGCGATCTTCATGCTTCTCCCTCTGCTCGGTCCGGCACAGTATGTCGTGGCGCGGGTGAGAAGCCGATGAGGCGGCGCCCGGTGCGCCGTCGCGCAGGAGCCGACCGGGATGAGGCAGGAGACGAGGTGCGGATTAGGTGGCGCGCGACGGCGCCCGGTATCGTGGTCGGGTTCACCGCGGTCCGCGTCGCTCGGCGAGTCCTGCGGCTGTGGACAACTCCTGCACGGCTCACCGCTCGGTGGCATGCTGGCAGGGCAGCGGTGCGACGTATGACCCTCCTGTCACGGAGAGACCGTGACCGCTACAGACCGAAGGAGGTGGGTCTTCCGCATGCGTCAGTACGAACTCATGATCATCCTCGACCCCGAGACCGACGAGCGCACGCTCCAGCCCACGCTGGAGAAGATGCTCGCCGTCGTCGGCAAGGACGGTGGCTCGGTCGACGACATCGACGTCATGGGCCGCCGCCGGCTGGCCTACGAGATCAAGAAGCAGGCCGAGGGCATCTACGCGGTGGTCAACCTCACCGCCGAGCCCGCCACCGCCCAGGAGCTGGACCGCCAGCTGGGCCTCAACGAGTCCGTCCTGCGGACCAAGCTGCTGCGCCGCGACGCCTGAGTCGCGACCCCGCACACCCCGAACTCCTGACCTGACCGACAGCAACGCGAGGAGCACCTGACATGGCCGGAGAGACTCCGATCACCGTCGTCGGCAACCTGACCGCCGACCCCGAGCTGCGCTTCACCCCCAGCGGTGCGGCCGTCGCCAACTTCACGGTGGCGTCCACCCCGCGGCAGTTCGACCGCCAGACCAACGAGTTCAAGGACGGCGAGACGCTGTTCATGCGGTGCTCGGTGTGGCGCGAGGCGGCCGAGCACGCGTCGGAGTCGCTGCACCGCGGCGACCGCGTCATCGCGACCGGCCGGCTGGTCTCCCGCTCCTGGCAGACGCCGGAGGGCGAGAACCGCACGGTCATGGAGATGCAGGTCGACGAGGTCGGTCCGTCCATGCGGTATGCCACCGCCCAGGTCACCAAGGCCCAGCGCGGCCAGGGTGGCTCCGGCGGCGGCTGGCAGGGTGGCGGCCAGCAGGGCGGTCAGGGCCAGGGCGGACAGGGTGGTCAGCAGAGCGGCTACTCCGGCGGCGGCAACGCCGGCGGGCAGCAGTCAGGGGGCCAGCAGGCCCCGGCCAACGACCCCTGGGCGACCGGCGGCGCCAGCAGCACCGGCGGCAACTCCGGTGGCTCCGGCGGGGGCTCGGGCTGGGGCGGCGCGCCGTCCTACGACGAGCCGCCGTTCTGATCGGCCACCCTCCACAGCACCACCACGAACACACCCACCATCCCGAGCGATGAGCTCGGGCTCTCACGAAAGGGGAGAGCACCACGATGGCCAAGCCCGTCATGCGCAAGCCGAAGAAGAAGGCGAACCCGCTCAAGTCCGCCAAGATCGAGGCGATCGACTACAAGGACACCGCGCTGCTGCGCAAGTTCATCTCCGACCGCGGCAAGATCCGTGCCCGTCGGGTGACCGGCGTCTCCGTGCAGGAGCAGCGCCGGATCGCCGGTGCCGTGAAGAACGCCCGCGAGATGGCGCTGCTGCCCTACAGCAGCTCCGCCCGCTGAGCCCGGTCGCATCAGGAGCGCATCATGAAGATCATCCTCACCCAGCCTGTCACCGGTCTCGGTGACGCCGGTGACGTCGTCGACGTCAAGGACGGCTACGCCCGCAACTACCTGCTGCCCCGCAAGGTGGCGACCGCCTGGACCAAGGGCGGCCAGAAGCAGGTCGACTCGATCAAGGCGGCCCGCGACAAGCGGGCCGTGAAGAGCGCCGAGGACGCCGCCGCCGCCAAGGCCCGGCTCGAGGGCGCCGAGATCACCGTCGAGGCCCGCGCCGGGTCCGGTGGCCGCCTCTTCGGTGCCGTCACCCCGGGCGAGATCGCCGAGGCGATCGCCGCCAGCGGTGGCCCCGAGGTCGACAAGCGCCGGATCGAGGTCCGCACCCCGATCCGCAGCGTCGGCGACCACCCCGTGCACGTCCGCCTGCACGAGGACCTCGCCGCCGACGTCACCGTCAGCGTCGTCGCCTCCGCCTGAGCGGCCGGCTGCACGCGCAGCACACGCCGTACGGCCCCGTCTCCCCCGGGAGGCGGGGCCGTTCCGCGTCCGCCCGTCGGGGCGCCGCTCGCTGATCGCCGCCCCGTGACCGTGGAAGTCTCGCCATGGCGCCTTTTGCCCGGTCGGGTAGCGGTCGGCGGGCGGGTGCGACCGTGGAAATGCTGCCGTGGCGCGCCTTTGCCGGTCGGCGTTGCCCTCGACAGCGGTTGTGACCGTGGAAATGCTGCCCCGGCGCGCTTTTGCCGGTCGGCGTTGCCTCAACAGCGGTTGCGACCGTGGACATGCTGCCGCGGCGCGCCTTTGCCGGTCGGCGGGCGGGTGCGACCGTGGAATCGCTGCCGGGGCGCAGCTTCCCCGGTCACCGGGCCCTCTGACGTGGTGCCGACCGTGGAAGTCTCGCCGGGGCGCACCTTTCCCGGTCAGCCGGCCTGTCCGAGCCGTCGTCGGGCCGCCTCGAGGGCGGCTCCGAGCTGCCGGAAGAACGGTTCCGGAGTCGTCCGGAGCCCCAGCACCGGGATCTGCAGGCTGACCATGGTGCGGTCCCTCAGCTGAAGGTCGTTGTGCCGCAGGGCGTCGTCGAGACCGGCTGTGCCCTGGAAGTGCTGGGCTCCGTGGATCTCGACATGCACCCCGAGATCCTCCCAGAACACGTCCAGGTAGACCCGTCCGTTCCGGCCCGTCCGCACCGCCTGCCGAGCCGGCTCCGGAAGGCCACGGCGACGGCACTCGGCGGCGAAGTCCAGCTCGTTGAGCGAGTGAGCCCCGTCGCAGACGTCCCTGATGACCTCGTCGAGCACTGAGGTCTCCCAGGTCCGCCTCATCTGCTGCCAGCGGACGAGCAGAGCGTCCGGCGCCACGAGTCGCTGCTGCACGGTCATCGCCACGAGGGTGGCCGCCTGCCGGTCGGTCCTGGCCCATCGCGCCGCGCGGACCACCGCGACGTCGGGTGGTGTGCGCCGAAGACCCGAGGTGGTGCGCGGCCCCAGGTCGCGCAGGCGGTGGTGGCAGACCCCTTCCAGTCGACGGACCGTGGCGTTGTTGGGCACGGCGACGTGGATGACCGGATCCTCCCAGTGCTGCAGCCCGGTGGCCAGCAACGCCGTCGCGCCGTCCAGGACGCTGTGGGTGCCGGACTCCCAGACGGCCCACCACCACAGGGCATGGCCGCTCGGCACGTCCGAGGTGATGCAGAGGGTATGCGCTCCCGCCCGACTCCACGCGCCGTGGTCGATCTCCGTGGCGATCTGCCCTGGTGTCAGCCCGGCTTCCAGGAGCATCCGCCTCGTGACCACCCCGTCGTGCGGCTCGGCCAGGTCTCGCGCGAGCCGGTGCCGCCGGGCACGTTCGAGCCGCTGGTTTGTCCTGCGCTCGGCGCGCGTCGTGGGCATACCCCAGTCTGCGACGCACTGACGACGCCTCGCTGAACCTATCCACAGGCCACTCCTGGACCGTCGAAGCGTCGCCACGGCAGCAGTGTCACGGTCGGCTGGGGGCTGACAGCGGCTGCTGACCGTGGATGCGCCGCCGGGGCGACACTTCCACGGTCGGCCGAGGCCTCGAGGAACGGCGCCAAGCCCGCCGGGCACTGCCCCCTGCCGCTCACCGCTCGGCGCCGACCACCATCCACCGCTCCCCGCTGGCCCGCCGCCACATGAGCAGGGCCCGGACGCTCATGAAGCCGGTGAAGGCGACCCACAGCCAGACCAGACCGGTGGTGCCGTCGACGCCGGTCAGCCGCACGGCGAGCACCATCGGGAGGTAGGCCACGGTCGCCGCGGTCTGCGCCCACGCCAACCACCGGGTGTCGCCAGCGCCGATGAGCACACCGTCCAGGATGAAGGCGATCCCGGCGATCGGCTGGCCGACCGCCACGACGAGCAGGGCCGCGGCCAGGGCGGCCCGCACGTCGGCGTCCTGGCTGAAGCCGAGCGGGATGACGCGGTGCAGCGCGACGATGAGCACGGCCAGGATCACGCCGAACCACACCGACCACCGCACCATCAGTGCTGTCGCCTCCCGCGTCCCCGTGACGTCGCTCGCGCCGAGCGTCTTGCCGGTCAGCGCCTGCGCGGCGATGGCGAGCGCGTCGAGGGCGAAGGCGAGCGTGGACCATACCGTCAGCGCCACCTGGTGCGCCGCCAGCTGCTCGTCGCCTAGCCCGGCGGCCGACCAGGTGGTGAGCAGGAGCGCCGCGCGCAGCGCGATGGTCCGCACGAGCAGGGGTATGCCCCCCCGCGCCGCCCGCAGCACCCCCGCGCCGTGGAAGGTCAGGGACGACCCCAGCCGCCGGGCCCCGCGGACGACGACGAGGACGAGACCGAGCGCCATACCGGTCTGCGCGATGACCGTCCCGATCGCGGCGCCGGCGATGCCCCACCCGACTCCGTGCACGAGCATCAGCGAGAGCGCCGCGTTGCCGGTGAAGCCGACGACGGAGGCCACGAGCGGGGTCCGCGTGTCCTGCAGCCCGCGCAGCACCCCGGTCGCGGCGAGCACGACGAGCATGGAGGGTATGCCGAGGGCCGACCAGCGCAGGTAGGTCACCGCCTCGGCCACGACCGCGTCGCCGGCGCCGAAGAGCTGGACCAGCGGCTGCGCGAGCAGAGCGGTGAAGACGGCGCCGACCGCGCCGAGCAGCAGCGCGAGCCAGACCCCGTCGATGCCGGCGCTGACCGCGCCCCGTTCGTCTCCGGCGCCAAGCCGGCGGGCGACGACCGCGGTGGTGCCGTAGGCGAGGAAGATGAAGATGTTGACCGCGGTGAGCAGCACGGCGCTAGCGACCCCGAGACCGGCCAGCGCGGCGGTGCCGAGGTTGCCGACGATCGCGGAGTCGGCGAGCAGGAAGAGCGGCTCGGCGACCAGGGCCAGGAAGGCGGGCACGGCCAGGCGCAGGATCTCTCGTGCCTGACCGTGCCCGCCGTGCGCCCGGTCCTCGGTCACGAGAGCCGGGACGTGATGCGGTGGTCGATGGTCAGCTCGCTGCCTCCTGGTCGTGGCCGCCCTGCTCGACCGTCTGGCCCTCGATGCTGTGCTGTCCGCCGTGCGAGACCTGGATCTTGCGCGGCTTGGCCTCCTCGGCGACCGGGAAGGTCAGGGTCAGCACGCCGTCGCTGTAGTCGGCCTCGATCCGGTCGAGGGCGACGCCGTACCCGAGGGTCAGCTGTCGCGCGAAGGTGCCGGCAGGGCGCTCGTGCGAGAGCCACTGCTCGACGTCCCTCTCCTCGCTGCGCTCGGCACGCAACGTGAGGGTCCGGTCCTCGACGTCGATGTCGATGGACGACGGATCGACTCCGGGCAGGTCGACGCGGGCGACGTAGCGCTCGCCGGTGCGGTAGAGGTCCATCGGCATCGCGGCGGCGGCCGTGGGCGGGGTGCGCATCTCGGACATCAGACGGTCCATCTCGCGCAGCGGGTCAAAGCGGGTCATCGTGTCCTCCCTTGTCCAGTTCTCTCGAGGTGCGTTAGCACTCTCAGTAATAGAGTGCTAACGCCGCGACGTTTCGTCAAGTCCGTGCGGTGTGCGGGCCTACCAATTTTGATCCACAGCCGGGGTGTCGCGTCGCCGCAGGTCACAGCCCTGATGTGACGAAAGTTCCGTGAGTTTCCACAGTGTTGTCCACACGCCGTGCTGGGACGTGGGGTGGGTTGTCCCCACGGCCTCCACACCGTGTCCCCAGGTCGTCCACACGGGGATGCTGCGGGTCGGTGACCTCGGCCGTACGGTAGGCCGATTGCGGGTCTGTCGGCGGTGGGTGCTGGACTTCTCGCACAGGTTGAGCACGTGCTGACGACGGGCG
Organism: Serinicoccus sp. CNJ-927; assembly: GCF_001942435.1. Taxonomy (NCBI): domain Bacteria; kingdom Bacillati; phylum Actinomycetota; class Actinomycetes; order Micrococcales; family Ornithinimicrobiaceae; genus Serinicoccus; species Serinicoccus sp. CNJ-927. The sequence goes on from NZ_MKKF01000044.1 coordinate 144,704, forward strand.
AGGAGGCGGTATGACGCTGAGCGAGATGGACGTCTACGGACCGCCGGACCAGGGTGCGCCGAGCGGCCCGGAGGACCGTCTTCCTCCTCAGGATGTCGCCGCCGAGCGCAGCGCGCTGGGCTCGATGATGCTGTCCAAGGACGCCATCGCCGAGTGCTCGGAGATGGTCAAGGCCCAGGACTTCTACCGCCCGGCGCACGAGGGCATCTTCGAGGCCTGCGTGGACCTCTATTCCCGCGGCGAGCCGGTCGACGCGATCACGGTCGGTGACGAGCTGACCAAGCGCGGCGACCTGCAGCGGATCGGCGGGACGGCATACCTGCACCAGCTCATCGCCGAGGTCCCGACCGCCGCCAACGCCGCGTTCTACGCCGAGATCGTCGCCGAGCGCGCGGTGCTGCGGCGGCTCGTGGACGCCGGCACCCGGATCGTGCAGATCGGCTACCAGGGGGGCGACGTCGAGGACATCGTCAACGCCGCGCAGGCCGAGGTGTATGCCGTCGCCGACAAGCGCGGGGGCGAGGACTACCAGGCGCTCGGCATGCTCATCGAGCCCACGATGGACGAGATCGAGCACGCGGCCGGGTCCTCGGGGGAGATGACCGGTGTGCCGACTGGGTTCACCGAGCTCGACGAGCTCACCAACGGCCTGCACCCCGGGCAGATGGTCATCATCGCGGCCAGGCCTGCTGTCGGGAAGTCGACCATCGCCCTGGACTTCGCCCGGGCCGCGGCGATCAAGCACCAGATGGCGACGGTCGTCTTCTCCCTGGAGATGAGCCGGACCGAGATCACCATGCGCCTGCTGTCGGCGGAGTCGGAGATCCCGCTGCAGAACATGCGCAAGGGCAACATGCGCGACCGCGACTGGACCCGGTTGGCCGAGACCCAGGGCCGCATCACCGACGCCCCGCTCTTCATCGACGACAGCCCCAACATGTCGCTCATGGAGATCCGCGCCAAGTGTCGCCGGCTCAAGCAGCGCAACAACCTCAAGCTCGTGATCATCGACTACCTGCAGCTCATGAGCTCGGGCAAGCGGGTCGAGTCGCGCCAGCAAGAGGTCGCGGAGTTCTCCCGCGCGCTCAAGCTGCTGGCCAAGGAGCTCGAGGTGCCGGTCATCGCGCTGTCTCAGCTCAACCGAGGTCCGGAGCAGCGGACGGACAAGAAGCCGCAGATGAGCGACCTTCGTGAGTCGGGCTGCCTCACCGCTGACACGCGCGTGCTGCGCGCCGACACGGGGGCCGAGGTCACGCTCGGTGAGCTTCACGAGCAGGGCGCAACCGACGTGCCGGTGTGGTCCCTCGACGAGTCCCTGCGGTATGTCCGGCGTCATCTCACCCACGTCTTCGCCACCGGGACGCGGCCGGTCTTCCGACTCACTCTCACCTCGGGCAAGACCCTGACAGCGACGGAGAACCACCCCTTCCTGGCCTACGACGGCTGGAAGGCCCTCGGCGACCTGCACGCCGGCGACCGCATCGCCGTGCCGCGCCACGTCCCTGCGCCGGAGCGGCACGAGCCGTGGGCCGACGACGCCGATGTGGTCTCCCTGGCCGACGATCTCGTCGAGGGTCGGGCGTCTCGGCTCCCGGACGAGGCGTGGTTCATGTCCAAGCGTCAGATCGCCGTGCTCGTCGCTGCGATGTGGTCCCGCGAGGGGCAGGTGGGTGTGAGCCCGCACGAGGAGCGACCCACGATCTCCCTTCCCGGGAACCCGTCGGTGCTCGATCAGATCGCCCGACAGTTGCTGCGTTTCGGAATCAGCACGGAGCAGCGGAGTTCAGTGGCCGGCGCCGTCCTGGGCGTTGTGGAGCGGGACGACCAGCGCCGCTTCCTCCAGGAGGTCGCGCCTCATGGCGACCTGGGGCCAGACGTGGCGGGGGCTCTCGCGCTGGTGCGAAACGGTGCAGGCCACGCCGCCGCGCCTCGGCTGTCGGAGCCTTCTCCGCTGTGGGCCGAGGTGGGCAAGGTCATGAGGCGTGCTGAGGATACTGGCTCGTTGAGCTCGGTGGTCGATGTGCTGGACAAGGAGGAGCTTGATCTCGCAGCCGTCAACGACGTGCTCTTCGGGCAGATCCAGTCGGTGGAGCTGGTGGGCGTCGAGGAGGTCTACGACGCCACCGTGCTCGGTGGCCACAACTTCGTCGCCAACGGCATCGCGGTTCACAACTCGATCGAGCAGGACGCCGACGTCGTGATCCTGCTGCACCGCGAGTCGCTCTACGAGCGGGAGTCGCCTCGCGAGGGCGAGGCGGACGTCATTGTTGCCAAACACAGGAACGGCCCGACTGACACTGTGGTCGTCGCCTTCCAGGGCCACTACAGCCGATTCACGAATATGGCCAGCAACTTCTGAGCCTCCTCTTGTCGACGTGAGACCACTACCAGGTAGCAGGTAGCGAGTTGCCGCTTCATCCTCCTGCTGCTACTCCGGGCAACCCCAGATCTCCCGGCGTCGGCCCCTCGTGTGGTGAGCGATCAAGGCTGTGGAGCCACGGCACGGCGGCGTGCCCGAAGGGCTCCACTTGGCGCTCCACGAGCGGCAGCAGCGACCGAGCGGTCTCTTCCGCGGCCCGCACGGCCTCGTCGACGATGAGGCCAGACCCAGCCAGAAGGTCCCACTCGTCCTGGTCCACGAGCCCCGCCCGACCATCGGGCCTCCGGAACAGGTCCAGTTCCAGATCGATGAAGGACCACGTCTCGTCCTCGAACGTGAGTGGTGTGCAGACGTCGATGGTCAGATCTGTCTCGGCTGTGAACCAGAACGCAGGCAGACTCCACGAGCGCTCGATGACCAGCCAGACAGCAGCGTTCTGCTGCAGCTCAACGCCGCCATCCGGCTGGTGCACAGGAGTTCCCTGGCGGGACCCGAGCCAGGTTCCGTGTCGATCGGTCCCCAGGATCTCGACCGGCCAGCTGAATGCCTCCCTGCAGCGCCTCCCGGCAATGTCCCACTTCTGCTTTGAGAGCCGCACCACGGTTCCCATCATGTCAGCGTCGCCCGTTGTGACGGCGGCTTATTAACCAGGCACTGGCCAAGCACCGAAGGCCCTGATGGCGTCGACGAGTGGAGTCCACCCGGGGTGGTGTGCGACAGGCCCGGTCAGCGTGGACCTGCATGGCTCTCGCTGCGGCGACATGTCGCTGTGCTGCGCTACCTTCCTAGCCCGGCTGTGCGCGCGGAAGGGGCTACTGCCGAGTCTCTGAGGGGAGTGCCTGGCGTGGCATAGCAGCAGGACCGCCGTGCCCCCACGGCTACAGCCCGTCAGCAGGGCTCTGTGAACAACTTCGGAGGGAAGACCGCGGGTCGCGGCATCCTGGCCGGATGAAGAAGACGATCGAAGCCATGGTCGGAGACATCGACCACCGGCTCATGGATGTGCTGCTCACGTTGCTCCAAAACGGGCCACAGGATCTGGAGTGGCTGTCGGCTCGCGCGCGGCGACAACTGCAGGACGTGCGCGTCGATGAGTATGCCGCGAGCAGGGCCGTCGAGACCTGCACCTTGCTCATCGGAAGACCGGACGGCTCGGTGGTCCGCCTCGTCGACGCCCTGGACGGCCGGGCTGACGCACCGGGTGACGGGGGCGCATCCTGGTCGAACTGAGCTGTGGAGTGTGCTCGCGCTCATGCCGCTCGTCGCGTGCGCCGGTCAGGCGCCCTTGCGGCTCGCCTCGGGTGGTGAGGTGATGACAGCCGCTTTCGGGCACAGTGCGCTCGTCGGCCCGCCGGGATGGCTGCCGGACGCCGCTCCCGGCCAGTTGCTCGGCCTGCGCCTCGAGGGCGGCCTGTTGTCGGTCGAGGTTCATGACGCGACGGTGATCAGCGAGGAGCGTGACCGCAGAGTTCGTCAGGTGTTGACAACCCACTACCGCACGGAGGAGTGGTTCGCCGAGGACGAGCTGGAGGCCCGCCCCGGAGCGCTGAACCGTGCCATCGGTTACGGCCTGCTCGAGGATCCAGGCCTGCTGACCTCGCCTGTCACGCCGCTCAACGAGCTCCTCTACGACGCCCTGCACGAGGTCGACCGCGTGAGCCAGTCCCGGGACCGGCAGGCGTGGGAGGCAGGAGACTGCGTCACCTTTGGCATATCTGGTATGCCGGAAGCCCTCTGCACCGAGTTGTCCCGCCGCGCTCACACCTACGGTATGCCGCTGGACCAGTACGTCATCCTGGCCCTCGGGCATCTCGCCTGGCGGACCCCGTTCGCCGAGGATGTCGGGCCGTGGGAGTCATGGGTCCCTGACCCACCCGAGCCTCTCGACCACCCCCGCGTGCGATCCGTGTAGCACGGGATCAGCGCTACACTTAGCCATGCCCAACCTCACGATCACCGTTGACGCCGCGACCCTGAAGCGCGCGCGAGTGCGCGCGCTGCAGCGGGACGAGTCGGTGAACGCCTTCCTCGCGCAGGCCCTGGCTCGGTATGCCGACGGAGACGACGCGGCCGGGCACATGGACCGAGTGCTTGCCGCTGCGGCGGCGACGAGCCAGGGATCAGGCCCGGGGGGCCGCACCTGGACGCGCGACGAGCTGCACCGTGGCTGACTTCCTCGACACGAACGTCGTGGTCTATGCCTTCGACGACGACGAGCCGGTGAAGCAGGCGCGGGCGCGGCAGCTCATGCGAGAGCGACCGGACGCGGTGATCAGCACCCAGGTGCTGCTCGAGTGGTACGCCGTCGTGACGCGCAAGTTTGCTCCCGCCATGCCGCTTCATGCCGCCGCCGGGGCGCTGGCTTCGCTGGCCGCCCTTCACGTCGTCGACGCGGACGCCGAGCTCGTCGTCCGCGCCGCTGAGCTCGCTGCGCAGCACCAGATGTCCATCTGGGACGCCATCATCGTCGAAGCGGCGAGTCTGGCGTCGTGCGAGACACTCCTGAGCGAGGACCTGACTGACGGGGCGTCGCTCCGAGGCGTCTCCATCCACAACCCTTTCGCGGGCTGACCCGGCTCGCGGCAGGGCGATGCCGCCTCGTTCGCCGCGGTGGTGGCAGCGATCGACGCCAGCGCCGACCCTCTCGTCGTGTCACCGTTCGTCGTGGCCGAGCTCGACTACCTCGTCCTGACCCGCCACGGGTCAGACGCCGAGCATGCTGTGCTCGCTGAACTCGGTGGTGGTGTGTGGGAGCTCGCCGGCATCGATCGCCGACGCCTGGCGGAGGCTACCCGGCTCGTTGAGGCCTACAGGGACGTCCCCATCGACGTCACCGATGCTGCCAACATCGTGCTCGCACAGGCATACCAGACCCGCGAGATCGCGACGCTCGACCGTCGGAACTTCACGATCCTGCGTCTTGACGATGGTTCCGCTCCGCGCCTTCTGCCCTGAACCATCCTGCGCCTGCCGGGAACTCATGCCTCCCGACGCTCTCCGATCCTGGTCTGTCTGGAGGTCGGCCTGAGCGACTCCCGCCAGCGGGGGGCAACCGTATGCTCTCGGTGAGCGAGTCCTTGATATGTTCGCGAGATCGTCAGGCGTCCTCGGGGGATGACCGAGGCTGGGCGACACGAGATGGGGGAACGAACATGAAATACCGCTGGGTGGCTGGCATTTCTGCGATCACCTTGCTGGCTGCTTGCTCCGGAACTGCTGATGATCCGATCGATCTCGATGTCGAGAATGCCGCCGCGCTGATCGAGGAGGCCGACACCGCGTTCGCCGAGGGGGTCCTCGCGGGCCTGGACCCTGTGACAACAGGTGACGAGGCGACGTCGAGGTGCTACTTCTCTGGTCCTGCGCAGTTGTCCAGTGCCATCTCCTGCGGTCCGCTCCGCACTCTGGGCACTGACGAACCGACGTGGTATACGGCTCCTCTCATACGCAAGCAGAGTCGGGAGGGCATACGACTGTCCCTCGCGGCCACCGAATGGACTGTCGCTCCAGCGGGTGAGGATCTCCACCGGCCGGACGGTCTCGAGCCAGCGCCGATCGCCGCTCTCCCCGAACCCCAGGCACCGACCCTGCCCGAGAGCAACGTCGCCCGCTGGTTCCCGGAGGCACCCTCGATGCCGACGTGACCTGGGAGCCCCTGGAGGGCGTCTCCATCCATGCCCCCGCAGCGACGTTCGAGATCACGGGCACAGCCGAGTTGGACGAGGTCCCGGCGTCCCTGGCGTACGACGGCGCTGCCGACGAAGACGCTGCGGTGTCCTCCTCACCGTTCTACGTCCCCGCCGAGGGACAGCGTGTGACTGCCTGGCAGCTGGAAATCTCGCCGTCCGTGGTTCCGGGCTTCGAGCCGGTGGGATGGGGTGGACCTGAGACCCGGGACGCGACAGCGCGGCTCTCTGTGAGCTCTGGTGCACAGCGCCTGCCGATCGAGCCTCACGAGGACACCCAAGATCCCCTCGGTGCCAGTTGTACTGCTGGGTTGCCCTGCAGCCACATCACCCCAGGTCGCTACGTAATGGTGACCTCCGTCGCGAAGGAGGGCCCGCAGGAGCTGATCGTCTCTACGGACGGGGAGGACCAGGTCCTCGATCTGCAGAGCGGGGAGGTGACGTCGTCGGCGTCACTCCTCGCGGAGCAGCGGTCCGACTTGGAGCTGCAGACGTCCACGACGTGGCCGCGAGAGGTCTACACGATCCTCACCGAGGCCGAGGCTGACGAACAGGGCTACCGGTGGACGTACAGCGACGTCGAGCTCACCTATGCGGGAAGCGTGAATTCTGTGCTGCTGGTTCCGTACGACGAGCACCTAGGGTGGGCCCAGGAGGGGCGGGCGTGGTTGTCCGTGCAGATCACGGATGATCCACGTCGGCTGCAGCAGGGAAGTGAGCTCCAGTACGACCGGGGACGGACCTTCCAGCTCATGGTCGGTGACGAGAGCCTCACACCGGTCGGCGATGAGGCGATGACGGACTACCTGGTGTTCGACGTCCCTTCTGACTTCACCGCGGGGGAGTTCCGCTATCGACCGACAGGAAGCTTCGTGCTCGACGACTCTCCGCTCGAATTTCAGGCTGAGAACAGTTTCACGCTGGAGATCCTGTTCGAGGGGGAGCGCCGATGAGGGCTCGGGGAGTCGTGCCGGTCGGTGTTCTGGCCTTGAGCGGCATTCTCGTGCTCGCGGGCTGTAGCCCAGAGTCGGGTCGGGCGCACCCGATCGATGCCGCGGAAGCCTTCCTCGCGGCTCTCGCCGACCGGGATCCGCAGAATGCCTGCGCGATGTTCGCCGACGAGAGCGGCCCGATTCCTGATGGTGAACGTGCTGACTGCGAGGCGTGGCTGAACAGATCGTTCGCCCAGATGACGGACTCTGAGGCAGACGCGATCGGAGATGCCACGGTGGAGACGGTGACCCTGACGCAGGATCCGAGTCGCGCACGGGTGCGGTCCGATGACTTCGAGACACCGGGCGAGGCCTTGCCGACGCTCGAACTGATCAAGGTCGAGGACCGCTGGTACGTCACGGACATGCCGTAGACGCAGCTCCACGCACTGTCGCCGGAGCATCTCCCTCTCCAGCGGATTGATCCTCTCGCCCGGTCCGCCCCCCGCGGTCTCCTGCTCACGTGCTCACCGAGGTCGAGCACCCGGGTGACACCGCGCCGCTCGATGGGCTTCTCATCCTCCGAGCCTTGTACCAGCCGGGACGCACCGCGTAGGACGCGAGGTGTCCGGCATACCCCCTAGGTTGTGGGCATGAGCACCGACACGGGCGACGTCGCCCAGCTCCAGGTCCGCGCGCTGACGCCCGAGACGTGGCCGGCCTTCGACGACCTCGTGCTGCGGCACAACGGCATCTTCGGGGGGTGCTGGTGCACCTACTTCCAACCCTCCTGCGAAGACCGGCTGCCGGGCGCCGAGGGCAGCAGGGCGATGAAGCGGGAGTATGTGGAGTCGGGCCTCGCGCACGCCGCTCTCGTGATGGACGGAGACGAGGCGGTGGCCTGGGCGGAGTTCGGGACGCCGGAGGAGCTGCCCAACATTCACCACCGCAAGCAGTACGACAAGGAGAAGGACCGCGACCCGGACTACCGGATCACCTGCGTCTTCGTCGACCGGCGGTACCGGCGGCGAGGCCTGACGGAGGTGGCGATCCGCGGTGCGCTCGACCTCATCGCGCAGGCCGGCGGGGGCGTGGTCGAGGCCTACCCGCACGACCTGACGCACCAGACGAAGAAGATGTCCTCCTCGTTCCTCTACAACGGCACCCGCCGGCTCTACGAGCGACTGGGCTTCACCTACGTGCGCCCCAAGGGCCTGAAGAACTGCGTGATGTCGATCGAGGTGTCCGCGCCGACGACCTGACGGTCCGCAGTCCGTGCCCCGGGTGCGGTCTGCCGCGTCACTGGTGCACGTGCGCCCGCTGCCCCTCGCGGTCGAAGATCATGATGAGCTCGGCGGGCCCGCCCACGGCCCGGATGGCGTGCGGGGTCATGGTGGAGAACTCGGCGGCCTCCCCCGTGCCGACCTCGATCTCGCGCTCCCCGAGCAGCAGGTGGACCCGTCCCTCGATGACCGCGAACCAGTCGTGCCCGGGGTGGACCCTCTGCTCGGGAGCGCGTGGCGAGGGCTCGAGGCGCATCTTGATGGCCACGGTGCGACCGTCGGGCCGGCTGAGCGGCCACGTGGTGTGCCCGCCCGAGCTGTGCGGTGCCGGCCGGATGACCACGTCCTCGTCGCCCGGTCGCTCGAAGAGGGCGTCGAGGCTCACCCCGAGGGCCTGGGCCAGCGGCACGAGGACGTCCAACCCGAGCGTGCGCTTGCCGGTCTCGATGCGGCTGATGGTCGAGGGGCTGAGGTGGGTCCGCTCGGCGAGCTCCTCCAGCGAGTAGCCCAGGGTGCTGCGCAGGCTGCGCAGCCGGGTGCGCGCCAACGTCTCGACATCGGTGGTGCTCATCCGGACAGTCTGCTGGCGTATTGCGAATCCTGCAAACTCTGTCCCGTATACCGCATGCGGTCGGTAGGGTAGAGCCATGACGACGCCCCAGCATCCTCACCAGCACGAGTCCCGTGCGCAGGGCCACGACCACTCCGGGCCCACGATGGAGCGCCGTTGCGACGTCGCTGTCATCGGCGGCTCGGCGGCCGGCCTCGCCGCCGCGCTGCAGCTCGCCCGGCAGCGGCGCACCGTGGTCGCCGTCGACGACGGGACCCCGCGCAACGCCCCGGCCGCCCACATGCACGGCTACCTCGGTCGGGAGGCCGCGGCGCCCTCCGAGCTGCTGGCGGTCGGTCGCGAGGAGGTCCGCGGCTACGGCGGCGAGATCCTCACCGGTCGCGTGCTCGCCGTCCGACCAGGGGAAGACGGTCGCTTCCGCGTCGAGCTGAGCGGCGGGCATACCCTCCTGGCCCGGCGGGTGCTCGCCGCCACCGGCATCAGAGACGACCTCCCCGACATCGAGGGGCTCGCGCCCCGCTGGGGTCAGGACGTCATCCACTGCCCGTTCTGCCACGGCTACGAGGTCCGCGACCAGCGCCTCGTCCAGATCGTCACACACCCGATGGGCCTGCACCCGACCGCGCTGCTCCGCCACCTGACCGACCGGCTCACGGTCGTCCTGCACGACGTGGCGGGCGTCGACGAGGCTGCTCTCACCGCGCTCGAGGTCGCCGGTGTGCCCGTCGTGCGCACCGGCGTGCGGCGCGTGGTCACCGGGTCGGACGGCGCCGTGACCGGCGTGGAGCTGGTCGACGGGGCGCTGCTGGAGGCCGACGCGGTCCTCGTCGGCACCCGCTTCCACGCCCGCGTCGAGGCGCTGGCGCCGCTCGGGATCGAGGCGAGCGCGCACCCGAGCGGTCTGGGTGAGGTGCTGCAGGTGGACCCGATGACCGGGGAGACCACGGTGCCCGGGGTGTACGGCGCGGGCAATCTCACCGACCCGTCCTTGCAGGTGCTGCCGTCGGCCGCCCACGGGAGCCGGGTCGGCGCCATGATCGCCTTCAGCCTCGCCGACGAGGACCTGCGCTCGGGGCAGCGCACCGCGGGCGAGGAGGGTGACTGGGACGCGCGCTACGGCACCGGGGAGCGGATGTGGAGCGGCAACCCCAACGGCACCCTCGTCGCCGAGGTCGAGGGTATGCCGCCCGGCCGGGCTCTCGACGTCGGTGCCGGTGAGGGTGGCGACTCGTGGTGGCTGGCCGAGCAGGGGTGGGACGTCACGGCTGCCGACATCTCCGGTGCGGCGCTGGAGCACGTCGGGGCGGAGGCGGAGCGCCGTGGGCTCGCGGTGCGCCTGCTGCACCGGGACGTCAACGCCCCCGACGCCGTCGGTAGCGAGACCTACGACCTCGTCTCGCTCCAGTACGGCTCGTTCCTGCGGACCCCGGAGCAACGAGGCCTGCGCACCCTGCTGGGTGCCGTCGCCCCGGGCGGGACGCTCCTCGTGGTCGGCCACGACCTGTCCCCGATGCGCGAGCCCGTGGACCCCGCCGAGCAGACCCGCATGTTCGACCCCGAGGCGTATGTCGGTGTCGAGGAGGTCGCCGCAGCGCTCGCGACGCAGGACGGGTGGACCGTGCAGGTGCACGAGACCCGTCCCCGCCCGTCCGGCGCCGTGTCGACCCACCACGTCGACGACGTGGTCCTGCGGGCGGTCAGGGCCGCAGCAACGCCTTGATCGCCCTCCGCTCGTCCATCGCGGCATACCCCTCGGCGGCCTGCTCCAGGGGCAGCTCCAGGTCGAAGACCCGGCCCGGGTCGATCTCCCGGTCCAGCACCAGACGCAGCAGGTCGGGGAGGTAGGCGCGCACCGGTGCGATGCCGCCGCGCAGCCCCACGTTGCGGTAGAACATGTGCTCCTGCGGGATGTCGGTCACGTGCGGGACGCCGACCCAGCCGACCATCCCGCCCGGCCGCGCGGACTGCAGCGCCTGGACGACAGAGTCCTGGGTGCCGACGCACTCGAGCACGGCGTCAGCGCCGATCGCGTCGGTCAGCTCGCGGACGGCGGCCACCCCCTCGTCGCCGCGCTCGGCGACGACGTCGGTGGCCCCGAACTCCCTGGCCAGCCGCTGCCGGTCCTCGTACCTGCTCATGGCGATGATCCGCTCGGCGCCCATGACGCGCGCCGCGAGCACGCCGCACAGGCCCACCGCGCCGTCACCCACGACGACCACGCTCCCGCCCTCGCGCACCCCAGCGCAGACCGCGGCGTGCCAGCCGGTCCCCATGACGTCGGAGAGGGCCAGCAGGCTCGGGACCAGGTCGTCGTCGGGCCGGCCGGGGGTGGCCAGGAGCGTCCCGTCGGCGTTCGGGATGCGGATGCGCTCGGCCTGGCACCCGGCATACCCACCGCCGTTCTGACAGTTGGCGTGCTGGCCGACCCGGCAGACCGGGCAGGTGTTGTCGCTGTGCAGGAAGCCACCGACCACGAAGTCCCCCGCCTGCACGGTCGACACCTGCGACCCGGTCTCCTCGACGACACCGACGAACTCGTGGCCGATGGGCCGGGGCTCGGCCACCTGCGAGATCCCGCGGTAGGGCCACAGGTCGGACCCGCAGACGCAGGCGGCGACCGTGCGGACGACGGCGTCGGTGGGCTCGGTCACGGTGGGGTCCTCCCGGTCCTCCACCCGGATGTCCCCCGGTCCGTGGATGACTGCTCCGCGCATGCTTCCTCCTGTGCTGCTGGTCCGTGCTGCTCGTCCCGGGTGGTCCGGCGGGTGCCGGCCGACCGTGGTGGACCCTACCCCGGACGTCAGCGGTGGCGCCGTCCGACGGGCCACCTGACGGGCCCGCCGCAGCACTGACCCCTGGCCCAGCCGGGCTGCGGCGGCTCCGGGAGATCCGCGCGCTCACGCCGGTGCCGTGCCGTCTCGGAACGGACGTGGTCCAGTCACCGGCGCCAGGCGACGGTGACCCGCCACGCCTGCGGGTCGGACGGCATACCCTCCGGCCAGCGGTCGACCGCCTCGATGAGGGCCTCCTGCACGGCGTCCTCGGCCAACGCGAAGTCCGCCCCACGCCGGACGAGGACACCCAGGACCCGCGGCCCGAGCCGCCGCAGCAGATCCTCCACGGGAGTCCGGCTCAGGCGTCGGTCTCGGGGTGGCGGCTGAGGAAGGGACGCACCTGACATCGGCGACGACCCCATCACCGTTGTCTACCTTCTCGGCCAAGGGTGGACGACGGAGGTAGAATGGTAGACATGAGCCTGAACATCAAGAATCCGCGCGTCCACGATCTCGCGCGGCAGGCGGCGGCCCGCACCGGACGTTCCCAGACCAGTGTCATCGAGCTCGCCCTCCGACAGCTCCTCGACGGGCTGCCGACGGATGACGCCGCGAGCGGTAGGACCCGCGTCGACGCAATACTGGCCGACCTGGACGTCCACCTGGGTCGGCACGACCTGACGGTCCTCGACCACGACGACCTCTACGACGACGCCGGTCTGCCGACGTGATCGTCGACACGTCCGCGATCGTGGCGATCCTGCGGGACGAGCCCGAGCGGCCCGCGATGCTCGCAGCGCTCGCCGGGGCGCCGGTGGTGCGCATGTCCGCCGGGACGCGGTTGGAGCTGGCCATCGTCATCCGACGTCTCGAGGACCCGGTCGTGGAGCGGCGGGTCGAGGATCTCCTGGAAGCGCTGCGCATGAGTGTCGAGCCCTTCACCGTGGCCCACGGCGCCATTGCGCAGCGGGCCTTCGCCGACTTCGGCCGGGGAAGCGGGCACCCGGCCCGACTCAACTTCGGTGACTGCTTCGCGTATGCCCTCGCCCGCGAAAGCGGCGAGCCATTGCTCTTCAAGGGTGATGACTTCACGCATACCGACGTCGCGCCAGCGCTCTGACGTCCACCGGAAAACCCCGGGGTGCGGCCCTCACAGCTCTGAGGCCAGGTGCACGACGCCCCTGCCGAAGCGGTGCACGTCGACCAGGCGCAGGTCGAGCCGCAGGTCCGCGGGCAGCCATGGGGTGCCAGACCCGATGACGACCTCGGGGCGGCTGCGCCACTGCTCGCCGTACTGCCGCTCCTCCGGGCTCGCCTCCGGTCCGGTGTCGTAGGTCTCCCAGACCTTCATCACCTCGTAGAGGCGGCGGCGGTAGAGCTCGGCGGTGACCTGCTCGTCCCGTTCGTTGAGGTAGGCGTGGAGCTCCGCGTCCGGCGCGCCTCAGTCGAGGTCGACCTGCGCGTCGGCGACGTAGCCGTCCAGCGACCCGATCCCGGCAGACACGAGGCGTCGCATGGGCCCATCCTCGCCTCGGGACCACCCCGGCGCCAGCGAGCTCTCGGGAGCTCTATGGTCAACGCATGACGACCTCCCCCCGGCGGGCCGTCGCCACGATCGTGGTGGCGATGCTCCTCGGGAGCTCGGTGTGGTTCAGCGCCAACAGCGCCGCCGACGGGCTGCGCGTGGAGTGGGGCCTGGACGCCGGCGGGGTCGGGCGGCTGACGCTGGCCGTGCAGCTGGGGTTCGCGGTCGGCACGATCGCCATGGCCATGACCAGCCTGGCCGACCGCTTCCGGGCCAGCCGGGTCTTCGCGGTCTCGGCGGTCGTGCCTGCCGCGGCGAACGCCGGCTTCGCGCTGCTCGCCTCCGGCCTCGCCGAGGGGATGCTCTGGCGTTTCTTCACCGGGGCCGCGCTGGCCGGGGTCTACCCGCTCGGGATGAAGATGGTCGTCTCCTGGGCGCCGGAGCGCGCCGGCGCCACGCTCGGGTGGCTCGTCGGGATGCTCACCCTCGGCACCGCCCTCCCGCACGGTATCCGCGCCGTCGGCGTCGGTCTTGACTGGTCCCAGGTCATGCTCACCTCCTCGGGGCTCGCCCTGGTCGCGGCGGCGGTCGTGCTCCGGCTCGGCGACGGCCCGCACCTGCCCACCGCCTCCCCGGACGGGCTGCGCTGGGGCGCGGTGCTGAGCGCGTTCACCGTGCCCGACTACCGCTTCGCGGCGCTGGGCTACTTCGGCCACATGTGGGAGCTGTATGCCCTCTGGACCGTGGTTCCGCTGCTGGTCGCGGACGCGCTGTCACCGGCCTCGTCGGGGGTGTCGGTATGGTCCTTCGCCGTCATCGGCGTGGGCGCGGTCGGCTGCGTCGTCGGCGGGCGGCTGTCGGCCGCCTGGGGCAGCGGGCGGGTCGCCACGGGGGCGCTCGCGGCCTCGGGCGCGGTGTGCGCGGCATACCCCGTGCTCGCGGGCGGCCACACCTGGCTCGTCCTGGTCGCCCTCCTGCTGTGGGGCGTCGCGGTCATCACCGACTCGCCACAGTTCTCCGCGCTCAGCGCCCGCGCCTGCCCGCCGCACCTCGTGGGCAGCGCCCTCGCGATACAGAACAGCGCGGGCTTCGCGATCAGCGCGGTCTCCATCGTGCTCGTCTCCGCCGCCTATGCCGCCCTCGGCCCGGCGGTCGCCTGGCTGCTGCTCCCCGGCCCGGTGCTCGGGCTGCTGGCGATGGCTCGCGAGCGCCGCCGCGGGCGGCCGATGCGGGCGCTGTCACCCGAGGTGTGACACGCTCGGGCCGTGAGAGCCGTGGTCGTCGACGCCGTGCAGAGCAGGCCCGAGGTCCGGGAGATCCCAGACCCGCGCCCGTCGCCGGGCGGCGTCGTCGTCGAGGTGCGGGCGACCGGGTTGTGCCGCAGCGACTGGCACGCCTGGGCGGGGCACGACGACCTGGCCTATCCGCACGTCCCTGGGCACGAGCTGGCCGGGGTGGTCGTGGAGGTCGGCCCGGACGTCCGTCGCTGGCGCGCCGGTGATCGCGTCACCGTCCCTTTCGTGTGCGGCTGCGGCGGGTGCGAGTGGTGCCGTCGCGGTGAGGCGCAGGTGTGTCCTCACCAGCAGCAGCCCGGCTTCACCCATCATGGGTCGTTCGCCGAGCAGGTCGCACTGCATGCGGCCGACACCAACCTGGTGGCGGTCCCGGAGACCATCGACCTGCGGACGGCGGCGAGCCTGGGGTGCCGCTTCGCGACGGCATACCGGGCCGTGGTCGACCGCGCGAAGGTGAGCGAGGGCGAGTGGGTGACGGTGGTCGGCGCGGGAGGGGTCGGCCTGAGCGTGGTGATGATCGCCCGCGCCGTGGGGGCGCGGGTCGTCGCCGTGGACCGCCACCACGGGGCGCTCGACGTCGCCCGAGACCTCGGTGCCGAGCACACCGTGCTCGCGGACGGCACCGACGTGCCGGAGCAGGTGCACGCCCTGACCGGGGGCGGTAGCCAGGTGTCGGTGGACGCTGTGGGCAGCGCGCAGACCTGCGGCGACGCGTTGCTGAGCCTGCGCCGCCGCGGGCGTCACGTGCAGGTCGGGCTCCTCCCTGCCGCGCAGGGCCATCCGCAGGTGCCGCTGGAGCGACTCATCGGGTGGGAGCTGGACCTGCTTGGCAGCCACGGCATGCCTGCGGTCGACTACCCAGGCATGCTCGGTCTCATCGAGAGCGGAGCGCTGGCCCCGCAGCGGCTGATCGAGCGCACCATCGGGCTGGCCGAGGCTGCGCAGCTGCTCCCCGGCTTCGACCGGGCCAGCCTGGCCGGTATGACGATCATCGACCCCAGACGCTGAATCGTCCTGGGGTCCGAGCTCCCCGGCATGAGCAGATGCGTGCCCCTCGCGCATGGCTCGTGGCCCGTGCCTGAGACGGTTCGACTCATCGTGTGCCAGCCCGCCCGCCGACGATGCGGCAGGCTGGGGGCATGGCGAGCAACCAGTCGACGCGGATCCGGCGGGCGGTGGCGCGGTATGCCGCGGGCCACGACGCCCTCAGGGCCGCCACCGACGCCTACGTCGGCGTCGTCACCCGGCTCCTGGACGACGCCGGCATTAACTACCTCGCGGTGACCGGGCGCACCAAGAGCGTGGAGTCCTTCGCCGGCAAGGCGGCCCGGCGCAGCCGCGGCGGTCGGCTGGCCCACCCCAAGCCGCTGACCGACATCACCGACCAGATCGGGGTGCGGGTGGTGACCTACGTCCAGGCCGACGTCGAGGCCGTCGCGCAGCTCCTCGCGGCGCAGCTGGACGTCCGCGACGACCGTGACATGGGCCAGGAGACCGCGGCCGAGGGGCGCTTCGGCTACTCCAGCCGGCACCTGCTCGTCGCGCTGGACGAGGAGCGGGCGCGGGAGGCAGGCATACCCCCGCAGCAGCCGGCGTCGGTCCAGATCCGCACCGTGCTGCAGCACGCCTGGGCCGAGTTCGAGCACGACATCCGCTACAAGGGGTCGGTGCCGGAGGAGCACGCGCACGACTTCGACCGCCGTTTCACCCTGGCCGCCGGGCTGCTGGAGCTGGCCGACCAGCAGTTCACCGCGATCCGCGACCGGCACCGGGAGGAGCTGACGTCACCGGCCGACGCCGCCGACGACGACCCGCGGATCAGCCCGACCGATCTCGCGGCCTTCCTCGCTGGGCAGTTCGCCGACGCCGGGTGGTCGCGCACCGACCACTACGCCTGGATCAGCGGGCTGCTGCTGGAGCTGGGGATCACCTCACTGTCCGAGCTGCGCGAGGTCATCCGCGACGTCGACGTCGAGCAGATCGAGGCACGGATGGGCTACCGCTACCCGCCCGGCGCGGTCCGCCGGCTGGACGACTCGCTGCTGCAGGTCTACGGCGGGCGCTACGTCGGGCTGCACGGCAACGCGCACCGGCAGGATCTGCTCACCGCACGCCTCGACCGGCTCACCGGCTGAGCGCTGCCAGACTGGCAGCATGCGCGCCATCGTCCGGTCCGCAGCCCGTGCGACGCCGGAGGCGTCGGGCTCAGCCGTCGTCGCCGGGATGACGCTGATCGACCCACGCCGCTGACCTCGTCGACCCCTGGCGGCCATGCTGGACGACGGGGCGTGGTCAGCCGTCCTGCGGCCGTTCGTCCAGCCGGGCGACCATGATGTCGAGCCCCTGCCGAGCCGACTGCTCGGCCTGCCGGACCCGCTCGTGCATCTGGCGAGCCGCCTCGAGCGCCAGGACGGCGCGCCGTTCCGCCTCCCGACAGGCCTCCACGCCCTGCTCCTGCTCCTGGCGGTCGGCGGACCGGTCGTCGTGGTAGCGCTGGACCTCCGCCGCCGCCAGGTCGACGGTCCGGTCGACGAGGAAGCGGTAGGACGCGCGCACCTTCTTCTCCGTGGTCTTGCGCGCGAGGCCGTCGACCTCCTCCTGCACCCCCTGCCGCATGAAGGGCAACGGGTCCGAGATGTAGGCCGCCTCCTGCACCGCCTGCTCGGCGGCGGCCAGCCGCTCCCGGGCGTCGGTCAGACCACGCTCGGCCTCGCGCACCGCGGCGGTGGCTGCCTCCAGGTGCGGTCCGAGGCGCGAGTCGAGGGTGTAGGTCAGCTGCTCGCGCTCTCCTGGGTCGAGCCCGTCCGCCACCATCGCTGCGCCTCCTTCGTGTCCCGGTCGCCCCACCTTCTCATCCAGGGGCGGTCGGGATCGAGGCCCGTCGCGCCGGCGACCGCGGCCGCCGGGCTCAGAAGACCGGCTTGCCGCCCGTCACCCCGAGCACGGTGCCGGAGACATAGCTCGCCTCGTCGGAGGCCAGGAAGACGTAGGCCGCCGCGACCTCGACCGGATGGCCGGCCCGACCGAGCGGGGTGTCCGACCCGAAGCCCTCGACCTTGTCCGCGGCCATCGTCGAGGGGATGAGCGGGGTCCAGATCGGGCCTGGTGCCACGGCGTTCACCCGTACGCCGCGCTGCCCCAGCTCGGCGGCCAGGTTGACTACGAGGTTGTTGAGCGCAGCCTTGGTGGCGGCGTAGTCGAGCAGGTGGTCCGAGGGCGAGTAAGCCTGGATCGAGGTCGTGACGATGACCGACCCACCCGGGCTCAGCTCGTCGGCCAGCGCCCGCACCAGCCAGAACGGCGAGAAGACGTTGGTCGCGAAGGTCCGCTCGACCTGCTCGGGAGGGAACTCCTCGAGCAGGTCGTGGGTCATCTGGTAGGCCGCGTTCGCGACCAGCACGTCCAGCCCACCGAGGGCCTCGACGGCGTCCCGGGCGACCTGCTCGTTGGCCTCCCGGTCCCGCAGGTCGACGGCGAACAGGTGGCAGGTGCCCCCGGTCTCCTCGACCAGCTGCCGGGTGCGCTCGGCGTCCGCCTGCTCCTGCGGCAGGTGCGCCACGGCGACGGCGGCGCCCTCCTTGGCGAAGGTGAGGGCGACGGCACGCCCGATCCCGGAGTCTCCGCCGGTGATGAGCGCACGTCGCCCCGGGAGGCGGTCCCGACCCGTCCAGGACTGCTCGCCGTGGTCGGGCTGCGGGTCGAGGTCGGCGACGGTGCCGGGCCAGTCCTGGTGCTGGCCGGGGAGCGAGGACAGGTCTGCTCGGGTCATGGTTCTCCTCCGTACGTGCTGGTGGTCGGATCAGACGTCTCGGGCCCAGTGGCGCAGCGCGCCGCAGGCCTCGAGGAAGTCCTGGGGGGTGGCGGTCCCCAGGTCGTGGCAGGCCTCGTCGAGGCTGCCGTCGATGCCCCCGGCCCGCAGCAGCGCCTGCGCGCCGGGCAGGTGGCCGATGACCTTGTAGTGGCTGAAGGCGTCCGAGACGAAGTCACGGGTGGCGGGGTGCCCGGCGAGCTCGTCGGCGGCACCGTCCGCGCCGAGCAGCGCGACGGCGTCGAAGAGGACCGAGGGTGCTCCGTCGATCTTGTGGTCCACCGGTCGGCGCTCGCCGTCGGCGAGGGTGACCCCGCCGACCTTGAGGCCGATCGTCTCGACGAGGGCACCGCCCTGCTCGAAGGTCTCGCGCAGGCCGTCCAGGACCTCGGCGTCCACGCCGTCGGTGACGAGGATCCCGAGCTTGCGCCCGGCGAAGCTCTGCGGTGCCCGCGACATCATGCTCAGCGCCGGCGAGTCGGGCAGGTCGTGGTTCGGTTGCACGTGCGGCGGCGTCGCCTCCGGCAGGTCCATCCCCAGGCCGTCGGCGACCGCGGCGGCGAGCCCCTCGTCGACGTTGCGCAGGTTGGCCACCACGCGGGTCCGGATCTGCGGGATCTCGCACTTGGAGAGCTCGAAGACGAAGGCCATCCGGATGTGCTGCTGCTCGGTCGCGCTCTGGCTGCGCCAGAACTGCCCCGCCTGGGAGTAGTGGTCGGCGAAGGACTCCGGGCGGACGCGACGGGTGTCGCCGCTCTCGTGCCGGGGCACGCTGCGGTAGCCCCGCTCGGCGTCGGCCCGCGGGCCGGCCGCCGCCCCGGTGAAGGAGTTGGGCTCGTAGGTGGCGCGGCCGGACTGCGCGCCGGTCTGCATGTGCCCGTCCCGCTGGAAGTGCGCCACCGGGCACCGGGGCGCGTTGATGGGCAGCTGGGTGAAGTTGGGGCTGCCCAGCCGCTTGAGCTGGGTGTCCAGGTAGGAGAAGTTGCGGCCCTGCAGCAGCGGGTCGTTGGTGAAGTCGAGGCCACGCACGATGTTCTGGGTGCAGAAGGCGACCTGCTCGGTCTCGCTGAAGACGTTGTCGACCACCCGCTCCAGGCGCATGGTCCCGATGACGCGCAGCGGCACCTGCTCCTCGGGGATGATCTTGGTCGAGTCGAGCACGTCGAACTCGAACTGGTCGGCGAACTCGTCGTCGAAGGTCTGCACGGCGAGGTCCCACTCCGGCAGGTCGCCGTTGTTGATGGCCTGCCACAGGTCACGGCGGTGGAAGTCGGGGTCGGCCCCGTTGATCTTCACGGCCTCGTTCCACACCACGGACTGCAGGCCCTGCCGGGGCACCCAGTGGAACTTCACGTAGGTGCTGCGGCCGTCCGCGTCGACCATCCGGAAGGTGTGCACCCCGAAGCCCTGCATGAAGCGGAAGGACCGTGGGATGGTGCGGTCCGACATCTGCCACAGCAGCATGTGCGTGGACTCGGGCATGAGGCTGGCGAAGTCCCAGAAGGTGTCGTGCGCGGACTGGGCCTGCGGCCAGCCGCGGTCCTGCTCCTCCTTGACGGCGTGGACCAGGTCGGGGAACTTCACCGCGTCCTGGACGAAGAAGACGGGGATGTTGTTGCCGACGAGGTCCCAGTTGCCCTCGTCGGTGTAGAACTTCGTGGCGAAGCCGCGCACGTCGCGCGCGAGGTCGAAGGATCCCAGGTTGCCGGCGACGGTCGAGAAGCGGACGAAGACCGGGGTCTGCTTGCCTGCCTCGGCGAAGAGCGAGGCGCACGTCAGGTCGGACAGGTCCTCGGCCGCGGTGAAGGTGCCGTGTGCGCCGTACCCGCGGGCGTGGACCACCCGCTCCGGGATGCGCTCGTGATCGAAGTGGAAGATCTTCTCGCGCAGCGCGAAGTCCTCGAGCAGGGTCGGGCCGCGGTCACCGGCCTTGAGGGAGTTCTGGTCGTCGGCGAGCGGCAACCCCTGCGCCGTGGTCAGGACCTCCTGGTCGGGTCCGGGCCGTTGGTGCAGCTCACCGCCCTGCCCCGGCTCGGTCCGGTCGGTGTAGAGCGGGTTGTCGGCGGCCTGTCCCGCGGTGCTGGGGCTCGGCGGGCGGGGCACCTCCGGCGCCGGGGGGTAGGACGGAGCGGCCGGCTCGTGCCGGTGCGCTGCGGGGACGGTGGCGTCGTGCTCGCTGTGGGCCATGTCGGTCTCCTCGGTGGTCGGTAGGCACGCCCGACGGCCTGGTCGGTCGAGGGTGCGGGCCTTCGTCGACGCTAACCACGCTCGTGGGGTCCCGCGCGCTCATCCGCCACGAGCGGACGGGGCTAGGGGCGCGAGCCCTCTGGCCGGTCCTCGTCGCGCGGGCGCGGGCGACCCTCGTCTCCCAGGGCCGCCTGACCGGCCGTGTCGCAGACGGAGCGGATCTGGCTGGTGTACTTCCCCTTCGTCTGCCGGTCGGCGAAGTCGGCGGCCTTGTCGAGGAAGGACCGCGTCTTCTCCGGTCCTTGCGGGCGAAGCGGCGGGCCGCGTCGGCGGCGGCGCCCAGGGTGGCGATCTTGCGCAACGGCATGTTGCGTCCTCTGCTGGCGGGGTATGGCGGTCCTGTCACCGGCTCAACGTCCCGGCGTCGCTGATGTCCCCGCGCGACGCCCACGCCGCGCACCCGGCCCAGCCGCCCGTGGGCACGCCGCGCGGCCGGGGGCGCGGCTCCTAGGCTGGAGCCATGCAGATCGGATTCAAGCTGTTCGCCGAGAACTTCTCCCCCACCGAGCTCGTGCGGCAGGCCGTGGAGGCCGAGCGCGCGGGCTTCGACTTCGTCGAGATCAGCGACCACTTCCACCCCTGGCTGCCCGAGCACGAGCACTCGCCCTTCGTCTGGTCGGTGCTCGGCGCGATCGCCGCGTCGACGGAGCGCATCGGGCTGGCGACCGGGGTGACGTGCCCGACCATCCGTTACCACCCGGCGATCATCGCGCAGGCCGCGGCGACCACCCAGATCCTGTCCGGGGGGCGTTTCACCCTCGGGGTGGGGTCGGGCGAGCGGCTCAACGAGCACGTCGTCGGCCAGGGCTGGCCCGAGGTGCGCGACCGGCACCAGATGCTGCGCGAGGCCCTCGAGATCATCCGCCTGCTCTGGCAGGGCGGCTACCACTCCTACCGCGGGGAGTTCCTCACCATCGAGGACGCCCGGGTCTTCGACCTGCCCGAGACGCTGCCGGACATCGTCGTGGCCATCGGCGGGCCGCAGGCGGCCCGGGTGGCCGCCCAGCAGGGCGACGGCATCTTCGCGACCGACCCGGACGCCTCGCTCATCGAGGCCTTCGAGGAGGCCGGCGGGTCCGGCCCGCGCTACAACGAGGTGCCGCTCGCCTGGGCCCCGGACGAGCAGACGGCGGCCGAGTCGGCGCACCGGATGTTCCGCTTCGGCCTGGGCAGCTGGCGGGTCAACAGCGAGCTCCCCAACCCGCCCCACTTCGACGCCGCCACGCAGTTCATCACCCCGGACTCGATGCGCGAGGTCTTCGCCTGCGGCCCCGACGTGGAGCGCCACCTGGAGGTCGTGCGGCAGTTCGCCGACGCGGGCTTCGACCACCTGGCGCTCATCAACGCGGGGCCGGACGTCGACGGCTTCATGCGGTTCTTCAGCGAGGAGCTGCGCCCGCGGTTGCAGGACCTCTCGGCCGAGGTGTTCTGACCGGACGGGTCGGTACACCTAGGCCGACGCCCGAGGGCGGGACGGCGGGTGGCGCGACCGCACCGATCTGCAGCCCGTGACTTCCCGGACCGTCCCCGCCACGTGCGTCACGTGGGCACCACGCGCAGCACGCTGCAGGGATAAGTGCGCACGCCCGGGAGATAACGCGCGCGTGTGGACAGATTGCCGCAGCCTGTGGCTCGTGAGGTCCGTGAGGCTGCAGCCGAGCGGCCCGGCGCCGTCCGCGGTGGCCCCACGCCGGCCGCGTCGCCCGGCGCCGGGCGCGGTCGCTCGGCGAGGCTCACCGGACCCGGCCGCTGAGTGGGAGAAACCATGCCCCGGCATGCGCGACCGGGACCTCATGCCTCGATGACGCAGTCCTCCAACGGCGTGGAGCAGCACAGCAGCACCTTGTCGGCGGCGATCTCGCGGGGCCGGATGCCACCGCCGTGCCGCATGTCGACGCTGCCGGTGAGCAGCTGGCTCTTGCAGGTGCCGCACACCCCCTCCGCGCAGGACGAGGGCAGGCTCAACCCGGCCTGGGCGGCTGCGGCCAGGATCGTCTGGCCGGCGGCGCAGGGCACCTCCCGGCCGCTGCGCGTCAGGGTCACGGTATGCGTCGCCGTCCCGGCGGCGTCCCCGTCGCCCACGCCCTCGTCGGACGCCGGGACGTCCGGCGCGGGTGCGTCGCCTGCCACCACGCCCCCGCTGGTGTCGAGGACGAAGGACTCCTGGTGGCACCGCTGTGGGTCGCACCCGAGCTCGGCCAGCAGCCCGCGCACGTCGTCCATGTAGGGCGCCGGCCCGCAGGTGAAGACCTCCCGGCCGGCGGCGTCGGGCACCAGCTCACGGAGCAACCCGGCGGTCAGTCGACCACGGGCACCACGCCATACCTCGTCCTCGCTGTCGCCCTCGCAGCCACGGCGACTCGCAGCCAGGGCAACGCCGCCTCCAGCTGCTCGAGCTCGCGGCCGAAGATGATGTCTGCCGGCGTCCGCGCGCTGTGCACGAAGACGACGTCGTGCGGTCCCTAGACCCGGGCGAGCCTCCGCAGCATCGACATCACCGGTGTGATGCCGCTGCCCGCCGACAGCAGCAGGTGCGCGGCCGCCGGGTGCTCGTCGGTGCTGAAGACCCCCATGGGGCCGCTGACCCGCAGCCGACCACCGGGCTCGAGCCGGTCGTGCAGCCACCCCGACACCGGCCCCTGCCGCTTCACCGTCAGCGTGAGGGTGCCGGTCTGCAGCGGGGAGGAGGCGATGGTGTAGCACCGGCTGAGCGGCTTGCCGTCCAGCTCCACGGTCACCGTGACGTACTGCCCCGGCCGGAACCGCAACGCAGCATCGTCCGGCACCGCCAGGGTGAGGCTGCGCACGTCGTGGGTCACCTGCTCCACCCCGACACAGACGAGCTCCCCGTCCACCTGGTCCCGGGAGGCCGGCGCTCGCGTCTCACGGACCAGCACCTCGGTCATCGGGCCACCTCCTCGCGCAGGCGGGCGACGTACCACGCGACGAAGGACTCGACCTGCCGCTCGCTGGGGGAGTATGGCCCGGGCACGTAGGCGGGGTCGCCCACCCCCTGCTGGGCCCGGGCGCAGAACTCGCCGTCCTCCTCGTTGGTGTGGTCCCACACCTCGGTGAGCCGCCCGAGGTCGTAGTGCTCGCCCTCCACGGCGTCCTCGTGCACTAGCCAGGTGGTGCGCACCAGGGTCCGGTCGGGGGCCAGCGGCAGCACCGCGAAGGTGACGACGTGGTCGGAGAGGAAGTGGAACCACGCGTTGGGCTGGGTGTGCACCGAGGCCCGCCCCAGCCGCGCCGTGTCGAAGTCGGCCAGGAGGCGGCGGGAGGCGACGGCCCCGTCGACGGTGTAAGACTCCCCGGCGCCGTCCAGCGCCTCGCGCTGGACCCGGAAGGCGGTGGACCGCTCCTCCTCCAGGGCCTCGACCTCGGCGAAGGCCATGCCCCGCTCGCGGCAGGCGGTCTCCAGCGCGGCCTCGGCCGCGAGGTAGCGCTCGTGCGCGGGCATGAGGCGGGCCGGGATCTTGTCGCGGTCGTAGCCCCAGGTCGGGAAGAAGGTGCAGGTCAGCTCGGGGTGCCCACCCTCGCAGTGGTAGCACTCCCGGTTGTTCTCCATCACCAGCTTCCAGTTGGCGTGCTCGATGAGGTCGTGCTGGGCCGCGACCTTGGTGCGCAGCGGCTGGTGCGGGTCGAGATAGGGAGCGACGGTCGCCGCCATCTCCTCCCAGTCCTCGGGCGGGTCCTCGGCGAGGCTGACGAAGACGAGCCCGGAGACCGTGCGCACGTGGACCCCTCGCAGCCCGAAGCAGGACGTGTCGAACGTCGGTGCCTGGTCGCCGGCGTGCAGCAGGGTGCCGTCGGTGGCGTAGGTCCACCGGTGGTAGCCGCAGACGATGTTGCCGACCGACCCGGAACGCTCGGTGAGCACCCGGGAGCCACGGTGCCGGCACACGTTGCGCAGCGCGCTCACCTCCTCGTCGTCGTCGCGCACGACGATGACCGAGTGCGGACCGATGTCGACGGTGACGAAGTCGCCGGGCTCGGCGATCTCGGCCTCGGTCGCGACGAAGATCCAGCACCGTGCCCACACGGCCGCCAGATCGGCCTCGAAGACTTCCTGGCTGGTGTAGAAGGGCGCGTCCAGGCTGAAACCCGGCACCCGCCGGGCGACCAGCTCGGCGAGGTCGGTGGTCCCGGTCGTGGTCTGCGTGGGGGTGCTGGTGAGGGTGGTCATCGGGTCCTCCTTCGGGTATGCCGGTCAGATGGCCAGGCAGAGGCGGAGCGCGTCGTAGATCGCGGCGTGGATGTTGCGGCTGGCGACCGCGTCGCCGATCCGGAAGAGCTGGAAGCCCGAGCCGGCAGGCTGGGGCAGGTGGGAGGCGACCGACCGGCCCCCGGCCTGCCCGCCCGCGGCGCCGACCCCGACGAGCTGCGGCCGCACGGCGAGCAGCGCGTCGTGGTCCACCGCGCCGGCGTTGACGGACAGCGGCACGAGCTGGTGGTAGAGGTCGTCGAGCGGGAGGGTGCCGTGCTCCACGACCACCTGGTCGACCCGGCGCTCCGTCTCGGCACCGGAGTAGTCGTGGCGCAACCGGGCGACGAGCCCGCCCTTGGGGTGGCGCGTGACGCCGACCAGACGGGTCGCGAGGGTGACGGCGACGTCGTGCTCGTCGAAGGCCCGCAGATAGGCAGGTGAGTTCATCCCCCCGACGAGGGGCGCGATCATCCGCTCGGGCGTGACGAACTCCACCCTGGCCCCGCGGCCCGCCAGCAGCTCGGCGGCGTCGACGCCCGGCTCGGCGCCGTTGTCGTCGTAGACGACCACGCTGCCGCCCTCCCGCACCTCGCCGGACATCACGTCCCAGGTGTCACGCACCAGCCCGGCGCCCTCGAGCAGGAAGTCGTGATTCGGCATACCCCCGGTGGCCACGATGACGACGTCCGGCTCCTCGGCGAGCACGGTCTCGACCTCCGCGAAGACGCCGAGGCGCAGGTCGACACCGGTGTGCTTGAGCTCACTGACCCGCCAGTCGACGACCCCGACGAGGTCGCGCCGGCGGCCCGGGCGCGAGGCCAGCTTGACCTGGCCCCCCGGGAGGTCGTCGGCCTCCAGGACGACGACGTCGTGACCGCGCTCGCCGAGCACCCTGCCGGCCTCGAGCCCGGCGGGACCGGCGCCGACGACGACCACCTTGCGGCGCACCGGTGCGGGCGGGACGACGTGGCTGAGCGTGAGCTCGCGCCCGGCCGCCGCGTTGTGCAGGCACTTGGCGTCGCCCGAGGCGTAGATCGCGTCCAGGCAGTAGTTGGCGCCGACGCAGGGCCGCACCCGGTCCTCCTCACCGGCGGCGATCTTGGCGACGAGATAGGGATCGGCGATCTGCGGGCGCGTCATCCCCACCAGGTCGAGCAGCCCGTCGCGGATCGCGTGCCGGGCGGTCGCCGCGTCGGAGATCCGCGAGGCGTGCATGACGGGGATGTCGACCTCACGGCGGATCTCCCCGGCGAAGTCGAGGAAGGGCGCGGACGGGGTGCCCATCGAGGGGATGACCCGGGCGAGCGTCGCGTCGCTCTCGATGGTGCCCTTGATCACGCTGAGCAGGTCCACGCCATCCTGCGTGAACGCATGCAGCGCGGTGAGCGCCTCCTCGCGCTGCAGGCCGTCGGGCCGGTCCTCGTCCATGGACATGCGGATCGCGAGGACCGGCTCCGGCCCCAGCGCGGCACGCACGGCACGGATGACCCGCCGGGGGAAGGCCATCCGGTGCTCGAGGGAGCCGCCCCACTCGTCGTCCCGGTGGTTCGTCGCGGGGGAAAGGAAGGCGTCCAGCAGGTGGCCGTAGCTCTGCAGCTCGATGCCGTCGAGCCCGCCCTCGACGCAGCGCTGGGCGGCGCTGACGTAGTCCTCGACGATGCGGTCGAGGTCCCACGCCTCGGCGACCTTGGGGAAGGCCCGGTGCGCCGGCTCGCGCAGTGGCGAGGGGAAGACCGTCGGCAGCCAGTCGCCGGTGTAGTTGCTGGTCCGCCGCCCAAGGTGGGTCACCTGGCACATGACGGCGGCACCCTCCTCGTGCACGGCGTCGGTGAGGCGGCGCATCCAGGGCACGATCTCGTCGCGGTGCAGCTCGAGGTTGCCGAAGGCGGGCGGGCTGTCGCGGGCGATCACCGCCGAGCCACCGATCATGGTGAGACCGACACCGCCTCGGGCCTTCTCCACGTGGTAGGCGAGGTAGCGCTCGCGCGGCAGCCCACCCTCGGCGTAGGCCGGCTCGTGGCTGGTGCTCACGACCCGGTTCCGCAGCCGGAGCCCCTTGATCGTGAAGGGGTCCAGGAGCGGGTCGAGGGTGCGCATACCGCGAGTCTGCGGTGCGGGTCCTCGCGCGCACCAGCGCCGGAAAATGCACGATGTCGTGCACACTGGCTGCATGATCGACCGGCGCCTGCAGGTGCTGCGGATGGTGGCCCAGCGCGGCACGGTGACGGGTGCCGCCGAGGCCCTGAGCTACACCCCCTCGGCGGTCTCCCAGCAGCTGCGGACCCTGGGCCGGGAGCTGGGGGTCGACCTGCTGGTGCACGACGGGCGCGGCGTGCGGCTCAGCCCCGCGGCGCAGGTGCTCCTGGACCGCACCGACGACCTGGTATGCCGGTGGGAGCAGATCCGCGCCGAGGTCGCCAGGGTGGCGCAGACCGGGGGCGGGGTGCTGCGCCTGGCCGGCTTCTCGACCGCCGCCTCGGCGCTCCTGCCCGAGGTGGCGGCGCGCGTCCACGCCGAGCTCGGCGCCGAGGTCCAGATCGTCGAGGCCGACCCCGAGGAGTGCTTCGAGCTGCTCCTCACCGGGCGGGCCGACGTCGCCGTCGTCGTGGCGCTCTCGACCCTCCCGCCCAGCACGGACAGCCGCTTCGAGCAGCGCCCGCTGCTGGAGGACCCGATCGACCTCCTGGTGCGTGCGGGCGATCCGCTGGCGAGCCGGGGGTCGGTGCCCCTGCGGGATCTCGCGGGGGAGCGCTGGATCATGGACCGGCCGGGGCGGCCCTACCACGAGCTGCTCCAGACCGCCTGCACCGGCGCCGGCTTCACCCCGACGGTCGCGCACTACGCCGCGGAGTGGGACACCGGCGCGGCGCTCGTGGGGGCAGGCCTGGGCATCGCGCTCGTGCCGCGCCTGGCCCAGATCCCCACCGCCTACCCGGTGGTCAGGGTGCCACTACACGGTGATCCGGCGCCGGCGCGCTACCTGCGGACCGGCATCCGGCGTGGCAGCGCCGACCACCCGGGCATCGCGACCGCGCTCGGGGCGCTCCGGGAGGCGGCCGCCGCCCGCTGACCGCGCCCGGTCAGCGGCTCAGGCGGACGGCGGCGGGGGCGGCGGCGTGCGGCTGGTCGAGCCGGTGTCCCGCCCGTCCTCGACCGGGCGGTCCTGCGGGTCGCTCGCCGGGTCGCGACCGTCCCTCCCCAGCGCCGCCTGGCTCGCCTTGTCGCTGGCCGAGCGGATCTGCGAGGAGTACTTCCCCTTGGTCTGCCGGTCGGCGAAGTCGGCGGCCTTGTCCAGGTAGGACCGCGTCTTCTCCGGGTTCTTGCGCGCGAAGCGGCGGGCCGCATCCAGGGCGGCGCCGAGCGCGGCGGTCTTGCGGGGCAAGCTCATCCTCTCGTCGGACTGCTCTCGAGGCGTGTCAACGCCCCGCCGGGTCAGGAGTTTCCCGCCGCGCGCTCAGGCCGGCTCGGGCAGCGCCGCGGCGACGGGGCGAGTCAGGCGGTCCGCGCGTAGGTCTCGCGGATCACGGCCACCAGCTCGTCGAGCCAGGCCGGCGGGTCCTGCCGCCACCAGATGAGGTGGACCGCCACGGTCGGCGCGTCCCGGACCCGGCGGAAGACCACCCCGGTGCGGGAGTACTGCGCCGCCGTCGCCTGTGAGGTCAGCCCGATCGCCCGGCCCGCCGCGATCGCGGTGAGCCACTCGTCGGTGCCCCGGACCTCGCGGTAGGACCCGGGAGCCTGCTGCGGGGTCCAGAGGTCGGGGGTCGTCGTGCCGGTGGCGACGTCGAGGGCCACGGTCTGACCCGCGTAGTCGGCCATCCGCAGGCTGCGGCGGCGCGCGAGCTCGTGCTCGACGGGCAGCGCCGCCATCCGGTCCTCGTGGCCGAGCAGCGCGCTCGCCAGCTGCGAGACGCCGGGGTCGCGGCGCACCACGGCGACCTCGGCGATCCCCTCGGTGAGGCCGGCGAAGCGCGTCGTGCTGTTGACGAAGGTCAGCTCCGAGCCCGGGTGCCGCCGGGCCCACTCCCGTTGCACGGTCGCGGTGTGCACGCCGAGCGCGGCCCAGGCGAACCCGACCCGGACCTCGCCACCCTCGTCCTGGGCCGCCCGCACCAACCCGGCGGCCTCGTCCTGCAACCGGCGGGCGTGCGCCACGACGCGACGCCCGGCGACGGTGAGGGTCACGACCCGACCGCCACGCTGCAGCAGCCGCACGCCGAGCGCCTGCTCGAGCGCCCCCACGTGGCGCGAGACCGACGCCTGCGTGGTCCGCAGCGCGATCGCGGCGTCGGTGAAGGTGCCCTCGTCGACGACGGCGAGGAACGAGCGCAGGTCGCGCAACGACAGGTCGGCCGGAGGCATACGACAAGTGTATGCAGATCAGGGCTCGTGCATTTCTCGTATGCCTCCGTGCGCCGGAGACTGCGGGGATGTCGGTGACCCAGCCCCCCGCTCCCGCCGCCGTTCGCCCGCCCGCGTCGCGCACCAGCCCGCGCGACGTGCTGCTCATGCTCACCGCCGCAGGCAGCACGCAGGTCGGTGCCGCCTGGGGCAGCCACGCGTTCTCGGCGATCGGGCCCGCCGGGGTGGTCGCGGTGCGCCAGCTCGTGGCCTCCGCGGTGCTGCTGCCGCTCACCCGACCGCAGGTCCGACGGCTGACGCGGGCCCAGTGGCTGCGCGTCGTCTGGCTGGCGGCGATGTTCGCCGGGATGAACCTCGGGCTCTACGCCGCGGTCGAGCGGATCGGCCTCGGTCTCGCGGTGACCCTGGAGTTCCTCGGCCCGCTGGCGGTGGCGCTGCTCGGCTCCCGGTCGGCGCGGGACCTCGCGCTCGCGGTCGCGGCCGGGATCGGGGTCTACGTCCTCGTGCTGCCCGGCCCGAGCAGCGACTATCTCGGCGTCGCCTTCGGTCTGGCTGCCGCGGCCTGCTGGGGCGGCTACATCCTCGCCAACCGCGCGGTCGGCGCGGCGCTGCCGGGGGTGCAGGGGACCGCGCTCGCGACCGCGGTCTCGGCGACGGCATACCTCCCGGTCCTGGTCTGGCTCAGCCTCACCGACCGCTTCACCACCGCGGCCTTCGGGTATGCCATCGTCGCCGGCGTCCTGTCGACGGTCGTGCCCTACACCCTCGACCTGCTGGTGCTGCGGCGGGTGCCGGCCGGGGTCTTCGGCATCGCGATGAGCGCCCACCCGGTGCTCGCCGCGCTCGTCGGGGTCGTCCTGCTCGGCCAGCTGCTCGCGCTGCACGAGTGGGTCGGCATGGCGGTCATCGTCGTCGCCAACGCGGTGACCATGGCTGGTCGGGGGGCGCGGCCCGTCCCGAGACCCCGTCCGGCTGCCCGTCGCTGACCCGTGGGGCATGCTGGTGCCTCACCTTGCGACACATCCGTGCCCCGGGGCACGCATGGGTCGCGAGGTCAGGCACCAGGCTGGGCACAAGCGTGCTCAGCGGGGACGGAGGAGGCGGATCGATGCGACCCCTGACCGACGAGGTCACCCTGCACCTGGACGCCCCGCCCGAAGAGGTGTGGGCGCTGGTCAGCGATGTCACCCGGATCGGGGAGTTCAGCCCGGAGACGGTGGCGGGGCGGTGGACCGGGGGCTCCACCGGGCCCGAGGTCGGCGCGACCTTCGCCGGCAAGGTCGTGCGCAACGGGGTGGGCCCGACCTACTGGGCCGCCTGCCGGGTCACCCGCTGCGAGCCGGAGCGGCTCTTCGAGTTCTCCGTGGGCACCAAGACGGTCGCCGTCAACAACTGGGGCTACCGGCTGGAGCCGAGCGGTGGGGGCACCGACGTGACCGAGTACTACCGGCTCGAGCCGATGCTGCCGCTGCGGATCTACTGGGCGCTGCTCGGGAGGCTGCGCGGCCGCACCAACCTCCGCGGCATGCGCACCACCCTGGAGCGGATGAAGGCAGTCGTCGAGGCCTGACCCGATCGCGGGGCACGCTCGTTCAGCCGAGCAGCTCGCGCAGCGCGGCGGAGAACTCCGCCGGCCGGCCCGCGGGCTGCCCGTAGATCTCGCCCATGAAGCCGCTGGCTGCTGCTGAGAGGAGTCGTCGATCGGGCCGTCCACCATGACCAGGGTGACGAGCTCGGCCATCGCCACCCCGTGACCGTCGCGGTGCCGGGTGTGACACGCCTCCGCGGACTCATCGCTCGACGCGCACCGGCCCGGGACGGTTGACTGGTGTCCATGAGCAGCGAGCAACCGCAGACCGAGCAGCGCGTCGTCACCGCCAGCCGCGAGATCGAGGCACCGGCGGAGGTGATCTTCGAGCTCATCGCCGACCCGCGCCGCCAGCCGGAGTGGGACGGCAACGACAACCTCGACGAGGTGGTCGGCGGCGAGCGGATCCGGGCCGTGGGCGAGGTCTTCTCCATGCGGCTGACCAACGGCAAGGTGCGTGACAACCACGTCGTGGCCTTCGAGGAGGGCCGCCGGGTCGCGTGGCGTCCGGCGAGCGAGGGCCAGGACCCGGCCGGGCACGAGTGGGGCTGGCAGGTCGAGCCGCTGGGGGAGGGTCGCTGCCGCGTCACCCACGTCTACGACTGGAGCGAGCTGACCGACGAGTCCCGCATGGACAAGGCGCGGAGCACGACCACCGACCACCTGCAGGCCTCGCTGGGCCGGCTCGCGGAGGTGGCGGTCGCCCGCGGCTGAGGCCGACGGAGCAGCCCCGGGGCCGGAGCCGGGAGGACGGCGCACGACGGCGGGCGGGGGCGTCGCGGCGCGACGGTAGACTGGTGACGCCGCCGGCGGTGGGCGCCCGCCCGGACCGGACCACCGGCATACCTCCCTGACACCACCGACGATCCTGCGAGGACTCGCCCTGTCCATGCTGCCTGCCCCCGCGCCCTCCACCACCAGCACCCCCGACCCGCACTCGGTCCGTGCCGCGCTGCGCTCCCCGGCGCGCCTGCGCACCGAGATCCTCGCCGGCCTCGTCGTGGCCCTGGCCCTCATCCCCGAGGCCATCTCCTTCTCGGTCATCGCCGGCGTCGACCCGCGCGTCGGGCTCTTCGCGTCCTTCACGATGGCGGTGACGATCGCGATCGTCGGCGGCCGCCGGGCGATGATCTCCGCGGCCACCGGCGCGATCGCGCTGGTCATCGCACCGGTCGTCCGCGAGCACGGCCTCGACTACCTCATCGCGACCGTGCTGCTCGCCGGCGTGCTGCAGATCGTGCTCTCCCTGTCGGGCGTCGCCCGGCTCATGCGTTTCATCCCCCGGATGGTCATGGTCGGCTTCGTCAACGCGCTGGCCATCCTCATCTTCACCGCGCAGATCCCGCACCTGGTCAGCGTTCCCTGGCTGGTCTACCCCATGGTGGCCGCCGGCATCCTCGTCATGGTGGCGCTGCCCCGCGTCACGACGGCCGTGCCCGCCCCGCTGGTCGCGATCGTGGCGCTCACCACGCTCGCGCTCACCGCACGGATGGGGCTGCCGGACGTCGGCGACGAGGGGCAACTGCCGGACAGCCTGCCCTCCTTCGTCCTCCCGGACGTCCCGCTCACCTGGGAGACGCTGCAGATCATCGCTCCGTATGCCCTCGCCATGGCGCTCGTCGGCCTCATGGAGTCGCTCATGACCGCCAAGCTCGTCGACGACATCACCGACACCGGGTCGGACAAGACCCGCGAGGGCTGGGGCCAGGGTGTCGCCAACGTCGTCACCGGCCTCTTCGGGGGCATGGGCGGCTGCGCGATGATCGGCCAGACGATGGTCAACGTCAAGGCCTCGGGCGCGCGCACCCGGATCTCGACCTTCCTCGCGGGTGTCTTCCTGCTGATCCTCGTCGTGGTCCTCGGCGACCTCGTCGCATCCATCCCCATGGCCGCCCTCGTCGCGGTGATGATCATGGTCTCGGTCGCGACCTTCGACTGGCACAGCATCGCGCCGTCGACGCTGCGCCGGATGCCCAAGAGCGAGAACATCGTCATGATCGCGACCGTCGCCACCACCATCGCGACCCACAACCTGGCGATCGGTGTGGTCGTCGGCGTGCTCACCGCGATGGTCGTCTTCGCCCGCCGCGTGGCGCACTTCACGCAGGTGGTCAGCGTGCCGAACGACGACCCCGAGGTGGCGACCTACAAGGTCGTCGGCGAGCTCTTCTTCGCCTCGAGCAACGACCTGGTGCACCAGTTCGACTACGCCGGCGACCCGCGAAGCGTCGTCATCGACATGACCGACTCCCACATCTGGGACGCCTCGACCGTCGCGGCCCTGGACGCGATCGAGCGGAAGTATGCCGCGCACGGCACCACCGTCGACATCCGCGGCCTCAACGACTCCAGCCTCACCCGGCACCGGCAGCTCGCGGGGCACCTCGGCAGCATGTGATCACCGGCGCGGTCGACAGGTCCCCCCGGCTCCGCGAGACTGAGGGGCGTCCGAGGTCCCTCAGGAGGTAGCCGCCGATGTCGTCGCCCACCCAGTCCCCGCCGGAGTCGCCGGCCGAGCCGACCAGCCCCGGGGGTGGGTGGTCGGCGATCCTCAAGCCGGTCTTCATCCCGGCCTCGGTCGTTATCTTCGGCCTCATCATCGCCACCATCGTCTTCGCCCGCTCCGCCGGCGACGCCCTGGAGAGCGCCACCACCTCGCTCAACACCGCCATCACCGACGGGGTGGGCTGGTGGTACGTCATCGCCGTCAACCTCTTCCTCGGCTTCGTCATCTACTGCGCGGTCTCCCGGGTGGGCCGGATCCGGCTCGGCCGTGACCACGAGCGGCCCGAGTTCGGGGTCGTCTCCTGGTTCCTCATGCTCTTCAGCGCGGGTATGGGGATCGGTCTGGTCTTCTTCGGTGTCGCCGAGCCGCTCTGGCACTACATCGCCCCGCCGGAGCCTTCGGCAACGCGCCGGAGTCGATGGGTGCCGCGCAGGAGTCGGTCGGGCTGATGATGCTGCAGTGGGGGCTGCACCCGTGGGCGATCTACGCGGTGGTGGGTCTCGGGCTGGCCTACATGTCCTTCCGCCGTGGTCGCCCGCTCGCGGTGCGCTGGCTGCTCGAGCCGCTCATCGGGCGCGAGCGGGTCGAGGGCTGGATGGGGCATACCATCGACACCGTCGCGATCGTGGGCACCCTCTTCGGGGTCGCGACCTCCTTCGGCTTCGGCGTCAGCCAGATCCTCGGTGGGCTGGAGTTCCTCGGCTGGGCCGAGCGCTCGACCTGGCTCATCATCGGCCTCATCGGCGGCATCACCGCGGTCGCCGTGTGGTCGGTCGTGTCCGGCGTGCACAAGGGCCTGAAGTGGCTGTCCAACATCAACATGTCGGTGGCCGCCCTGATGGCGCTGATCGTCTTCGTCCTCGGCCCGACGATCTTCCTGCTCAAGGCCATCCCGCAGAACCTCGGGCAGTACCTCAGCCTGCTGCCCCAGACCGCCCTGCACGTCGGCCCGTTCTCCACCGACGGTTGGGAGGGCGCCTGGACCATCGCCTACTGGGGCTGGTGGACCAGCTGGGCGCCCTTCGTCGGCATGTTCATCGCACGCATCTCCCGGGGCCGGACCATCCGCGAGTTCGTCCTCGGCGTCCTGCTCGCCCCGACGGCGGCGAGCCTGGTGTGGTTCACGATCTTTGGTGACGCGGCCATCCTCTTCCAGCGGGAGTCCGGCTCGCTGGCGACCGACGACGGCGAGGGCGGCCTGACGCTCAACAGCGACACCGCGCTGTTCCAGTTCTTCGAGTCGATGCCCGGTGCTCTCACCACCGTGCTGTCCGTCGTGGCGATGTGCGTCGTCATCCTCTTCTTCGTCACCTCCTCCGACTCCGGCTCGCTGGTCATCGACATGCTCGCCTCGGGCGGCAGCACCGAGACCCCCGTCACCACCCGGGTCTACTGGGCCGTGCTGGAGGGCGTCGCTGCGGCCGCCCTGCTCGTCGTGGGCGGTGACGTCGCCCTGACGGCGCTGCAGACGTTGTCGATCTCGACCGCCGCACCCTTCTCGATCATCCTCGTCCTGGCGTGCGTCTCGCTGCTGCGGGCCTTCCGCCACGAGGTCGCCTCGATGCCGCACTACATGCAGGTCATGCCGAGCGGCACCCACGAGGAGCCCGAACTGGCCGAGGGCGGGCCTCAGCCGGCCACCCGGGGTCGTCGGCGCACCGTCCGCGAGGAGCTGGGGTCGGTGTCGTCCACCCTCGCCGGCTTCGAGCCGGACAGCACGCCGCACACCAACGGTGACGGTCCGGTCGTCTCCTACCGTCCGCTGAGCAGCAGCGAGGTCCGCATCGACGAACGCACCGGGCAGACCGAGGTGGAGCGGGTCGACGACCCGCTGGCCGGGGAGGTCTTCGACACCCCGGAGTTCACCTCGTCGCAGGAGTACCTCGACCAGGGCGGGTCGGCCCCGTCGCCGCAGGCCGATGAGGCGCAGGAGTCCGAGCCCGCAGCTCGGGGCGCCTCAGGCTGAGCCGGCGACCTCGCCCGGGTCGACCCAGGCGGTGAAGATCGGGAGGTGGTCCCACGGGCTGCCGTCGTGGAGCGCCACCGCCACGACGGCGTGCGGCCGGTCCAGGCGGACGTGGATCCGGCGGACCAGCACCTCCTGCTCCAGCGGCATCCCGGCCGCGCGGACCGCCATACCCGTCACCGCAGCCGCCTCGAAGCCGGTCGCGGTGTAGGCCGCGACCGCGCTCTGGCGGACCTCGCAGTCGGACGGGCGCTCGGCGGGGAGCACGAACGCCTCGAGCGCCGCGGCCGCCGCCCCGAAGCCGGGGGCCGTGGTCAGGTCGTGGTCGCTCACGAGGCGCCACGGAGGCACCCAGCCGGTCCACTCCTCGATCACGTCCCGGAAGGAGGGGCGCGTCTCGCGGTGCTCGGTGACCGTCCAGGCGTGCCCGTCCCGGGTGACCTCGAGACCGGCCGGGGCGCGCCGTGTGGTCATCTGCGCAGCCGCCTCGTGCGCGGCGGCGAGCACCTGCCCCCGAGGCACCTGCGGGTCGGCGATCACGCTGACGACCGCCAGCCCCGAGGTGGACCGTGGCGCGACCACCCCGACCGGACCCGCCGCCTGCGTGTCGAGGACGACGTGCCGGGCGGTGCTGCCCACCGTGCCCAGCCCGCCGTCCTCGAGCTCGGTGAGCGGGATGCTCCAGGAGATCCGGGTCGCGAGCGCGGAGGCGAGGACCAGCCGCGTCAGCTCGGTGAGCTGCACCGGGAAGTGCTCGATGAGGCCGTCGGTCCGCTCGCTCGCCCATCGGTCGGCGCCCCCCTGGTCGGGCAGCGGCCCGTCCTCGACCCGGTCGGGCACCGACCACGCGGCGAAGTCCTCGGTGAGCCGCTCCGCGTCGGCCCAGCGCGCGACCGCCGCTGCGACCGCCGGGTGCGGGTCGTCCAGCAGCGCGGTGAGCGCCTCCACCGCCTCGTCGGCGGGCAGGCCGAGCGCTTCCTCGAGCGCAGCCGCGTCATCGGCCCGGGCCGGGCCGCTCCCGGCCACGAGGGCCAGGAGCAGCCAGGCGCCGAGCCCCGAGCACACGCCCGGCCCGGTGAGCACCTGCGCGTCGACCGCGACGGCATACCGGCGGACGGCGTCGACGACCCGGCTCGGATCTGCTCCCATCCCCCCCATCCTGGCACCCGTAGGCTCACGGTGTCGGACGTCAGGAGGAGGCACATGCGCAACCCGGTGCAGGACTATCTCGAGCAGATCGTGGCCCAGTGCGGCGACGCCGGGGGTGAGGTCGCGGGCTACATCCCCGAGCTCGCCGCGGCCGACCCCGATCGCTTCTCGCTGTGCCTCGCCACCGTCGACGGCCAGGTCTACGAGGTCGGCGAGAGCGACCACCGCTACAGCATCCAGTCGATGTCCAAGCCGTTCACGTATGCCCTCGGCCTGCACGACCAGGGGATCGAGGCCGTCGCGCGCAAGGTCGACGTCGAGCCCTCCGGCGACGCCTTCAACGAGATCAGCGTCTCCCCGGACACCGGGCGGCCGAAGAACCCGATGATCAACGCCGGGGCGATCACCGCCTCCTCGCTCGTCGCGGGCGACTCCGGGGACGAGCGGTTCGCGCGGGCGGTCGAGTGGTACGGCCGCTTCGCCGGGCGGGAGCTGGAGCTGGACTCCTCCATCTACTCCTCGGAGCTGGGCACCGCCCACCGCAACCGGGCGATCGCGCACATGCTGCGCGAGTTCGGGATCCTCGAGGGGGATCCCGAGGAGGTGCTCGACCAGTACGTCCGGCAGTGCTCGGTCGCCGTCGACACCCGGGACCTCGCGCTCATGGCGGCCACCCTCGCCAACGGGGGCCGGCAGCCGCGCACCGGGGAGCAGGTGCTGGACCCCGCGCTCGTGGAGCACGTGCTCTCGGTGATGACGACGTGCGGCATGTATGACGCCGCCGGAGACTGGGTGACGGCCGTCGGGATGCCGGCGAAGAGCGGGGTGAGCGGCGGGATCATCGGCGTGCTGCCGGGCCAGGTGGGGATCGCGGTCTTCTCGCCGCGGCTGGACCCGCACGGCAACAGCGCCCGCGGCGTCGCGCTCTTCGAACGGATGTCGACCGACATGGAGATGCACCTCATGCACGTCAGCCGGGGCTCGCGCAACGCCGTGCGGAGCAGCTACTCGCTGGCCAGCGCCCGCTCCAACACCCACTGGCAGGGTGCCGACGAGGAGGTGCTGGACCGGGTCGCGGACCGGGCGGTCGTCTACGAGCTGCACGGCGACCTGCTCTTCGCCGGGGCGGAGAAGATCGTGCGGACCGTCGTGGAGGACGGCCCCGAGCTCGCGTCTTCGACTTCACGCACGTCAACGACATCGCCGACGTGAGCCGGCTGACTCTGCTCGCGCTGCGCGACCGGCTGCGTGAGGAGGGCAGCGAGGTGATCGCGGTCGACCCGAGCGGGGTGATCCCCGACCCGGCGGAGGGCACCGACGAGGCCTCGCCCCGGTTCACCGACCTGCCGTCGGCGATCGAGTGGTGCGAGCAGATGCTCATCCGCACCTACTGCGGCCCGCGCGAGGAGCCCGACCCGGTGGAGGACCACCCGCTCATGCGCGACCTCGACGAGACGGGGCGGGCCGCGCTGGACGCGGCGATGACCCGGCAGGCCGTGCCGGCGGGGGAGGTCGTGCTCGCGG
Organism: Serinicoccus sp. CNJ-927; assembly: GCF_001942435.1. Lineage (NCBI taxonomy): Bacteria > Bacillati > Actinomycetota > Actinomycetes > Micrococcales > Ornithinimicrobiaceae > Serinicoccus > Serinicoccus sp. CNJ-927. The sequence goes on from NZ_MKKF01000044.1 coordinate 182,507, forward strand.
AGGGCACCGACTTCGCCGGGATCCACGTCATCGTGCGTGGTCAGGCGGTCGCCCAGGACAGGGGGCCGGACGGCGAGGTGACGACGCTGGTCCAGCTGGGGCCGGGCACGTCCTTCGGCGAGCTGGCCCTCGGCACCCGGGACCGGCAGGAGACGACGATCCGGGCCGAGACGGAGCTGGAGCTGCTCGTGCTCTCGGCGGCGGACCTGGAGCGGATCACCGCCGAGGACCCGGCGGCGGCGCTGCAGATCTGGCGGGCGATCGCCCGCGACGGCTACCGCGTCGCCGACCGGGCGCTGCGCCGCAGCGCCGTGCGGGTGGGCTGAGGGCCCGGAACCCGGTGAGGGCCCGACCGGCCATCGCATCGATCTGTTGTCCACAGGATGTGCACATCCTGTGGAGAACTACACCGGTGTAACTCGCCGGTCGCGGGAGGCCGGACGCAGCGCGGCGCCCGGACCGGCATACCCTCCGGTGTGCCGTCGGGGAGCACGTCAGTGGTGACGCCCACCGATGCCTCGCCGCCCGGTCACGGGCCCGACCCACCGCGAGTCTCAGCACCCAGGGCACCACGATGCGGGGATATGTCCGGATGCCGGGGCTATGACCCCAGCATCTGAACATCTCTCCGCAGGCGGGGGACGGTGGGGCGAGAGTGCCTGGGGTGGCGAGCTGCGCGGGCCTGTGGACAGCCGCCGAGAAGGGCGTCCGGTTCGGGCATGCTGGGCCGATGCGGGGGGACATGGTGAATCTGCTGGACGGTCTGGGGCACGTCGCTGCCACGGCCGATCTGGCGGCGTTGGGGGTGGGGCCGCGCGAGACGCGGGCGATGGTCGCGGACGGGAGCCTGGTGCGGCTGCGTCGGGCCACCTTCGTCGCTGGACCGGTATGGCGGGCAGCCGCGCCGTGGGCGCGTCACGAGCTGCGGGCGAGGGCGGTGCTGCGGGGGCTCGGCCCCGGCGCTGGGGTGGCGTTCGGCCTCCACAGCTCGCTGACCGTGCAGGGGGTGGGCGTCCACGGGGTCGATGACCGCGCTCACTTCTGCCGCACCGATGGTGGCCGCTCTTCGCAGGATGCCGTGATGGTCATGCACCGTCGGGTGCCCCGGGAGTTCCTCGTGGATCTCGAGTGGGGGCCCGCGGTGACGCTGGCCCTGGCGCCGTTGCAGGTGGCGGCCCGCTTCGGGGTCGAAGCAGGCTTGGTCAGCGCCGATGCGGTGCTGCGCGATCGGCGGGTCACCGTTGCGCAGCTGGAGGAGGCGTTGCCGGTCCTCGGTGGGGGTCGGGGCTATCTCTCCGCCGCGCGAACCGTGGCGCTGGCCTCGCCGTTGAGCGAGTCGGCCGGCGAGTCCCGTTGCCGCTGGGTGGTGCTGACCCTGGGCCTGCCGTTGCCGGAGCAGCAGGCGGAGATCGTCGACGGTGATGGGCGTTTCGTGGCTCGGGTGGACTTCCTCTACCGGGCCGAGAAGGTGGTCGTGGAGTTCGACGGGATGCAGAAGTACGACGACCCCGCAGCGCTGCGCCGCGAGAAGCTCCGGGAGGACCGCCTGCGGGAGCTGGGCTACGAGGTCGTCCGGCTGACCTGGGCCGACCTGGACGACCCTGCCGCCGTGGCCCGCAAGATCAAGGGCGCCTTCGCGCGGGCCCGTGCCCGTCGCCGCTGAGGGTCGCCCCTCGCCACCCCTTGCGGCCGGGCGGCATACCTCGGATCTCACCCGTCTCGTGGGCACCACGCTGCGGAGGTATGCCCGTCCGCGGGGGTTATAGACCCCGCGGATGTGCACACCTCTCGGCAGGACGTGACGCGTGTGACCGCGGGGGCTCGTGGGTGAGCCCCACCAGGCTGGTGTCGCGTCTACCCTGGTGGGGCAGGGCATACCTCCACCGGAAGCGAGCGATGGACACAGCGCAGCGCAGCCGTGACGGCAGCGTCCACGTCACCGACGAGCGGATCAACACGATCTCCCACCTCGTCGGCTCCTGCTTCGCGCTGCTCGGCGGCGGGTTGCTCGTCGCGCAGGCCGGCGCCGAGGGCGACCCCTGGAAGGTCGTCGGGTTGTCGATCTATGCCGCGTCGCTGCTCACGCTGCTCGTGGCGAGCACGCTGCACCACGGGCTCGACCTCAGCCCGCGCACCAACGAGGTGCTGCGGACGCTGGACTACACCTCGGTCTTCTTCCTCATCGCCGGGACGGTCACGCCGCTGGTCCTCGTGCTGGACCGCACCGTCTTCGGCTGGACCGTCCTCGGCGCGGTCTGGCTGATCGCGGCGCTCGGCATCGCGGCCCGGTCGGTCTGGCGGGACCTGCCCAAGTGGGTCACGAACACGCTCTACATCGTGCTCGGCTGGATGCCCGTCGTGCTGGTCCTCGGCGGCCTCAGCCTCCCCCTGGGTGCGCTCGTGCTCATGGCGGCCGGCGGTGTCGTCTACAGCGTCGGCTTCGTCATCTTCATCCTCGAGCGGCCCAACCCGGTCCCGGGCGTCCTCGGCTTCCACGAGATCTGGCACGTCCTGGTCGTCATCGCCGCGGCGCTGCACTTCCTGCTCATGTACCTCTACGTCCTGTGACGCCCCGGCTCCGCACGGTCCGGCAGCACCGGGACGAGCGCGCCCACGTCCTCGTCCTGCACGGCGGCCAGCAGCACAGCACCGAGCCGACCAGCTGGCGCCAGCTCTCGGTCCTGCGGAGCCGCCTCTTCGCCTCCGCCATGGCCAGGGCCGGCGCCCGGCACCGGATTGGCGTCTCCTTCCTCCGGTATGCCCGCCGCGGCTGGAACGACGGCGCGCCGCTGCGGGACGCGGTCTGGGCGCTGGAGCGGGTCAGGGACGAGCACCCGGGCAGACCGGTGGGGCTGCTCGGCTACTCGATGGGTGGTCGGGCGGCGCTGCGCCTGGCCGGCGAGGTCGACGCCCTCGTCACGGCGGCCGCCTGGGTGGAGGAGTCCGACCTGCCGCTGCTGCGCCCACCGGCCAGCGGGCGCGCGCTGCTCCTGCACGGCACGGAGGACCAGCTCACCTCGCCCGAGGGCTCGCTGCGCGCCACCGAGCGGCTGCGCGAGCTGGGCGCGGAGGTCACCCTTCGTGCCGATCTCGCCGACACCCACGGCATGATGCGGCACCGGGCGAACTGGCACCGGCTGGCCACCGCTCACCTCGTCGACGCCCTCACGACATCGGCATGCGCGCCCGGAGGTCGCGAGGCAGACTGAGGGGATGGAGCACGACACCGGCGGAGTCAGCACCCTCTCCACCAAGATCGTCGTCAACGGCACGCCCCAGGAGCTCACCCACGACGTCCGCACCACGCTGCTGGACGCGCTGCGCGACCACCTGGGCGTCACCTCGGCCAAGAAGGGCTGCGACCACGGCCAGTGCGGTGCCTGCACCGTCCTCGTCGACGGGCGACGCGTGGTCTCCTGCCTGTCGCTCACCGCGTCCCTGGACGGCACCGAGGTGGTCACCGCCGAGGGGCTGGGGAGCCCGGAGGACCTCAGCGACCTGCAGCAGGCCTTCGTCGACCGCGACGGGCTGCAGTGCGGCTACTGCACGCCCGGGCAGGTCTGCTCGGCGCAGGCGATGCTCGCCGAGGCCGCGGCCGGTATGCCCAGCCACGTCACCGACCCCTCGACGCTGGCCGACCCGGACGCCGCCGTCGAGCTCAGCGACGCCGAGATCCGCGAGCGGATGAGCGGCAACCTGTGCCGCTGCGGCGCCTACGTCAACATCGTCGCCGCGATCCGCGACACCGCCGCGCAGCGCGCCGCCGCGACCGGGCACTCCGAGGAGGAGACGTCGTGAGGCCGTTCACCTACGAGCGGGCGACGAGCGTCGCCGACGCACTGCGCCGCACGGCCGGCGCCACCGACGACGGGGCGAGCGCGGCATACCTGGCGGGCGGCACCAACCTCATCGACCACCTGCGCCTGGGGATCCGCGAGACCGACCGGCTCATCGACGTCAGCCACCTCGACCTCACCGAGGTGACCGAGCTGGAGGGTGGCGGGTTGCGGGTCGGGGCGCTGGCGCGCAACGCCGACGTCGCCGCGCACCCGCTCGTGCGTCGACGCTTCCCCGTCGTCAGCGCCGCGATGCTCGCGGGGGCCTCCGGCCAGCTGCGCAACATGGCGACCATGGGCGGCAACCTGCTGCAGCGCACCCGGTGCGTCTACTTCCAGGACCCGAGCACCCCGTGCAACAAGCGGGAGCCGGGGTCGGGCTGCTCGGCGATCGAGGGGCTGGGCACCTACAACGCCCTCATCGGCGCCTCCGACGCCTGCGTCGCGGTGCACCCCTCCGACCTGTGCGTCGCGCTCGCCGCGCTGGACGTCACCATCGTCGTCGAGGGACCGCTCGGCGAGCGCCGGATCGACTTCGCCGACCTGCACCGCCTCCCCGGCGACCACCCCGAGCAGGACACCACGCTGGACCGCAGCGAGCTGATCACCGCGATCGAGATCGCCGGTCCCGGCTTCGCCGCGCACTCCCGCTACCGCAAGCTGCGCGAGCGCGCGTCCTACGCCTTCGCCACCGTCTCCGTCGCCGCCGCGCTCGACGTCCAGGACGGCCGGGTCGCCGACGTGCGGCTCGGGCTCGGCGGGGTCGCCCACAAGCCGCACCGCGCCCGTCGCGCCGAGGACGCCCTGCGCGGCGGCCCGGCCACCCACGAGGCCTACGCCGCGGCGATCGCCGCCGAGCTGGAGCAGGCCCGCCCCGGACCGGACAACGCCTACAAGGTGCTCCAGCTGCAGCGCGCCGTCCCGGCAGTGCTGGACGCGCTGGCCGAGGAGGACGCATGAGCGATGCCGCGACCGAGCAGGGCCGGGACCGCGCGCGGGTCGACGCCCCGCTCAAGGTCGCAGGTCTGGCGCCCTACGCCTACGAGCACGAGGTCGGCGAGGCGCTCTTCCTCGCTCCCGTCCTGTCCACGATCGCCGCTGGCGAGATCTCTGGCATCGACACCGAGGCGGCGAGCGCGGTGCCCGGCGTGCGGCTCGTCCTCACCCACGACAACGCCCCGCGCCTCGCCCTGCCGACGCTGCCCACCCTCACCGTCCTGCGCAAGCCGCGGGTGCGCTACCGCGGCGAGATCGTCGCCGCGGTGGTGGCTGACAGCCTGGAGACCGCGAGGTATGCCGCCTCGCTCGTCCAGGTCGACTACGCCCCCGGCGAGCCAAACGTCCGGGTCGACGAGCACGGTCGGGACGTCCGGTCGCTGCGGCGGGTCATGGGGATCTACCCAGGTCAGCACACCGTCGGCGACGTCGACGCCGCCCTGGCTGGGGCGGCATACCGGGTCGCGGGCGACTACGCGACCCCCACCAACCACCACAACCCGATCGAGCCGCACAGCGTCGTCGCGCTCTGGCACGTGGAGCACGATCGGTGGGCGAGGCTGCAGCCGCGCACGACGCGGCTCACCGTGTGGGACAGCAACCAGGGCGTCGTCGCGCCGCAGGGCGTGCTCGCGGGCGCCTTCGGGCTGCTGCCGACCCAGGTCGAGGTGGTCTCGCCCTACGTCGGCGGCTCGTTCGGCACGAAGGGTATGCCGCACCCCCACCTCATCGTCACGGTCATGGCGGCGCGGATGCTGCCCGGGCAGGCGGTCAAGCTCGCGCTGACCCGGCCGCAGATGTTCGCGGGCACCGGCTACCGTCCCGAGACCCGGCAGCGGGTGGCGCTCGCGGCCGACGAGCAGGGGCGGCTGCAGGCCATCGAGCACGACGTCTTCGCCCCCGTGTCCCGGGTCATCCCGTGGATCGACCCGACCGCCGGCCCGAGCCTCGCGATGTACGACTCCGCCACCCGCCGCATCGGCTACCGCGCGCAGCACCTCGACATCGCGCCGGGCACCTTCATGCGCGCGCCGGGGGAGTACACCGGGATGTTCGCGCTGGAGACGGCGATGGACGAGCTCGCCCGGGAGGCCGGCATCGACCCGGTCGAGCTGCGGCTGCGCAACGAGCCGGAGGTCGACCCGGAGTCGGGCAAGCCGTGGAGCAGCCGCCACGTGAGCACCTGCCTGACCGAGGGTGCCCGGGTCTTCGGCTTCGAGCAGCAGCGGGAGCCGGGCGGTCGGCGCGAGGGCGAGTGGCTGCTCGGGCAGGGCCTGGCGTGCGCGGCCTTCCCGCAGATGGGCATGGGCCCGAGCCTGGCGCGGATCACGTATACCGGCGGGCGCTACGTCGTCAGCATGCAGGCCAGCGACATCGGCACCGGCGCGTGGACCGTGCTGGCGCAGATCGCCGCGCAGGCGCTGGACGTGGCGCAGGACCAGGTCGAGGCGCGGATCGGCACCACCGACGCGCCCTACGCGATCATCGCCGGCGGCAGCACGGGCACCTTCGGGTGGGGCTCGGCGGTGGTCGAGGCGGCGCAGGCCTTCCGGGAGGAGCACGGCAGCGCGCCCGCCGAGGGAGCCACGGCCCGCGCGCGCACCCGCATGCCCAAGGGGGTGCGTGGCGTGACCCGGATGGCCTTCGGCGTGCACTTCGCCGAGGTGGCGGTGAGCGAGGTGTCCGGTGAGGTCCGGGTGCGGCGCCTCTACGGCCACTTCGACGGCGGCCGGATCATGAACCCGCGCACCGCGCGCAGCCAGCTCGTCGGCGGTATGACGATGGGCCTGTCCGGTGCCCTCTTCGAGGAGTCCTACCGCGACCCGCGCTTCGGCCACGTCGTCAACGCTGACCTCGCGGGCTACCACGTGGCGGCGCACGCCGACATCGTGGACATCGAGGTCGGCTGGGTCGGCGAGCCCGACCCCTGGATGGGCGCGACCGGCGCCAAGGGCATCGGCGAGGTCGGGATCGTCGGGGTCCCGGCCGCCATCGGCAACGCGATCTTCGACGCGACCGGGGTCCGGCTGCGCGAGCTGCCGTTCACCCCGGGGCGGGTGCTCGAGGCGTGGGAGTCGGCGACGTCGACCTCCACGCGATGACCGGACGCCGTCCACCACGTCGGGCGGTGGTGGCGTCGCACGACGCCTGCTCGTCCTGACGCTGGCCACCGCCATCCTCGGGACCACGGCGGCCTGCGACGCCGGGCCGCAGGGGAGCCGAGCCCGGAACAGGTGGCCACCGACCTGGCCGCAGGGCTGGAGAGCGGTGACCTCTCCGCGGTGTCGCTCGTCGACAGCACCCCCGCGGACGCGACAGCCCAGCTGGAGCGCGCGCACGCGGCCCCGGCACGGCGGGCGTCCTCGGCGCGCAGCGAGGAGACGGCCACCTGCTCCAGCGAGGTGACCTCGACGAGTCAGACCCCGGTGCGCAGCCGTGTGCCGACCTCGACCCGGGGACGGTCCCACCGGCGGAAGGCCAGGTCGACGTCGCCAGCCCTGATCCCCGCCAGCTCGGCGGGGCGGATCATCATCGGGCGGCGGCTGCTGGTCGACCGGCGTCGGTCGCGGCCAGCCAGTCGACCAGCGGACGCACCTGCTCCCAGCGCTCACGGACCTCGTCGACGAGCCGGGGCGTGGTGACGATGTCGCCGTCCTCGACCCACCGCATACTGGCGAGGTCCTTGTGCCGCAGCAGCTCGATCCGCTCGTGCTCCCGGTCCCACCCGCGCGGCGCCGTCCTGACCCGCTCGCCGCTGATCTCCCAGTCCCCGCCGCGCAGGTCGGCCACGATCTGCTCGAGCTGCTGGCCGGTCCCGGGCGAGTGGACCGCGGCTCGGTAGGCCCGCAGCCGGGGGGAGTCCATGTGGTAGCAGCCGCCGCCGAGCAGCAGCCCGTCGGCGGACACCTGGACGTACCACCCGGTGGCCTCGGCCGTCTGCACGTAGGCACCCTGGTGCGTCTTGTAGGGGCTCTTGTCCTTCGAGAAGCGCACGTCGCGGTGCGGGCGGAAGAGCTTGGCCTCGCCGAACTCCGGCGCGAGCGCCTCGGTCAGCGCCACCAGCGGCGCCCGGACGTGCCGCTCGTAGTCCTCCTTGTGCGCAGCCCAGAACTCCTTGGTGTTGTCCTCCTCGAGCCGGGCATAGAAGTCTGTCGCGGCGTGCGGGATGCCGGTGAAGGAGGACATGTCTCCAGTGTGCCCGCACGAGCGGCGCGGCGGCAGGCTGACAGTGAGTTATCTGTTCCGATAACATCCGCAACATGGACGTCGACCTGGACGCAGTCCTCGCCTCTGCAGCTCGACTGCAGCAGATGGTCCCTGAGGCCGTCCTCGTCGGGGGGACCGCAGCTGCCCTGCACGCTGGACACCGTCTCTCCCTGGACCACGACCACGTCCTCAGCGATCTGTCGGAGCGGTATGCCCAGGTGGTGGAGGCGGTGGAGGCGAGCGAGGGATGGGTCACCAGTGTTCGCGCAAGCACGCCGCCGCTGACGTTGCTGGGTTCGTTGGACGGGATCGAAGCGGGGTTGCGTCAGTTGCGTCGCACCCGCCCGCTCGAGGTCGAGGAAGTCCCGGTCGGCGGTAGCGCCGGCACGGCGGTCCGCGTGCCGCCTCTTCCGGAGATGCTGCGGATCAAGGCATACCTCGTGGTGCAGCGCAACGCGGTGCGCGACTACCTGGACACCGTGGCGCTCGCCGACCGGCTGGGGCTCGACGAGGCCACCAGCGTGCTGGTCGGCATCGACGACTACTACGCCGACCGCTCGGGCGAGGCAGACTCGGTGCTGACAGCACTGGTGGAGCGACTCGCCGCCCCGCGGCCGCGCGACCCTCGGGTGATCGAGCAGCTCGGCAGCTACCGGGGTCTGGATGCGCGATGGCACGACTGGCACGCCGTCGAGAGCGTGTGTCAGGAGTTGTCCGACGGGCTTCTCCGGGCGGTGGAGTCGTGACGACTCGTCCTCCCCGCAATGTCGAGGTCGACCTTGGGCAACCGGTCGACACCTGGCCCTACGAGGCGGTCGTCGCACTGCTGGAGCGGGGAAGGGTCCGTGACTGGGCCAGGATCACGGCGCGCATCCGCCAGGACCCGTGGGGGCCGGTGGCGCGTCAGGTGGAGGACTACCTCGGCTACGCCGATGCCTCGGGAGTGACCGCGTTGCTGGGTCGCGCGATCGACACTGCCCGCTCGGAGGCAGCGGCCGCGGAACGCGCTGAGGTCGGCGACGAGGTCACTCGCCTGATCCGGGCGAGCGGTCTGACGGCGGGGGACTTCGCCCGCCGGATCGGCACGTCCCCCTCCCGGCTGTCGACCTATCGTTCAGGCTCGGTCGTGCCGTCGGCCGCGCTGCTGATGCGTATGCGGCGGGCTGCCGACGTCGCGGCCTCCCGCTAGCGGCCCGCTCAGGCTCCGAAAACTTCTCGCGCCCTGGTCCCTCCCGCGCCAGGCTGTGCGCATGACGACGAGCGACCTGTGGGACGAGGCGACGGCCGCGAGCTACGACGAGGCCTCCGCCGCGATGTTCGCGCCGGACGTGCTCGACCCGACGGTCGACCGGCTCGCCGAGCTGGCCGGTGAGGGTCGCGCGCTGGAGCTGGCCATCGGGACCGGGCGCGTGGGCATACCCCTGGCGGAGCGGGGGGTGGAGGTCGTGGGGATCGAGCTGTCCGAGCCGATGGCCGAGCAGCTGCGTCGCAAGGCGCCCGACCTCCCGGTGACGATCGGCGACATGGCGACCACGCAGGTCGAGGGCACCTTCGCGCTGGTCTACCTCGTCTTCAACACCATCGGCAACCTCACCACGCAGGACGAGCAGGTGGCCTGCTTCGCCAACGCCGCGCGGCACCTCGGGCCCGGCGGCCGCTTCGTCGTCGAGGTGGGGGTGCCGGCGCTGCGGCGGCTTCCGCCCGGCCAGGTCGCGATCCCCTTCGACGTCTCCGCCGAGCACGTCGGGCTCGACACCTACGACCCGGTGACGCAGCAGGCGATGTCGCACCACTACTCGCGCGAGGCGAACGGGTCCTACAGCTACTGGCCGCACCACTTCCGCTACGTCTGGCCCAGCGAGCTCGACCTCATGGCCCGCCTGGCGGGGCTGCGACTGGAGAGCCGGACCGCGGACTGGCGCGGCGCACCGTTCACCGCGGAGAGCGAGAGCCACGTCTCGGTCTGGCGCGCCTGATCCGGGCAGGTCCACGAGGGAGAGCACCGGTCGTCTGCGACGCTGAGGGTATGCCGCTCGCCCCGCACCTGCTCGACCTCGCCGATGCCCTGGTCCCGGCGCGAGGGCGCGCCCTGCTCGGCGTCGCCGGGCTGCCGGGCTCGGGCAAGACGACCTTCGCGCTGGACCTGGTCGCCGCTCTCGCGGAGCGGCACGGGTCCGGCCACGTAGGGCACGTGCCGATGGACGGCTTCCACCTCGCCGACGCCCAGCTGGAGCGGCTCGGGCTGCTGGACGTGAAGGGAGCCCCGGAGACCTTCGACGCCGAGGGGTATGCCGCGCTCCTGGCCCGCCTGCGCGACGACACGACCGACCCGGTCTACGCCCCCGGCTTCGAGCGCACCCTCGAGCAGCCGGTGGCCGCGGCCCTCGTGGTGCTGCCCGCGGTGCGGCTCGTCGTCACCGAGGGCAACTACCTGCTGGACCGGCACCCGCGCTGGCGGACCTCGCGGGCCCGGCTCGACGCGGTCTGGTGGGTCGAGGTCGACGAGCAGCTGCGGCAGACCCGGCTGGTCGAGCGGCACGTCGAGTTCGGCAAGACGCCCGAGGAGGCCCGCGCCTGGGTCGAGCGGGTCGACGAGGCCAACGCCCGCGCGATCCGGGACCGGTCGGACGCCCCGGACCTGGTGGTGCAGGCGGGCCCGGACGGGACGTGGGTCGGGACAGAGGGGTGTGTCGGCGCTGCTGGCTAGGCTCGGGACGTCACCGGATCACGGGGAGCCCGCATGAACACCACGAGTCCGCTGCGGGGGGTCGCCACGCTGAGCTACGTCGCCGACGACGTCACCCAGGCCCGCGACTGGTATGCCGAGCGCGACCTAGCGCGGCTGGGCCTGGTCAGGACCCGGTCCTCTCCCGGTGGCTGCAGCCGGGCCAGCAGCACGGGCGCCGCATCCCCTCCTGCAGCTCCTCCCGGGTCCGGCGGATCCGCCGGGCACGCGTCCGGTCCTGCTTGGCGTCCTCGACCCAGCAGATGAACTCGTTGCGAGCCAGCGGCGTGATGTCGAGCCACGCCTCGAGCGCGTCGCCGTGGTCGGTCAGCTCCGCGCGCAGGTCCTCGGGCAGGTCGTGCACCGCGCCGCCGGGCACCGTCGTGGTCGCCATGCTCCCGACTGTAGGGACTGCGCAGCGCAAGCGCGACACCCCCGAGGTGACGGATCCCGCTCAGCGGGGCACCGCCTCGGCGACCGCCGCAGCGACGGCTCGGGCGACGTCCGTCACGCGCGACTCCGGCATCCGGGCATATCCGATGACGAGCCCGGCTCGCGGCGTGGCGAGGTAGTAGTCGCTCAGCGCCTCCACCCGTATGCCGCGCTCGAGCAGCCGGGACGCCGTCGCGCGGTCGTCCGCGGCCGGGTCGGCCAGCAGGAGCACCAGGTGCAGCCCTGCCTCGACGCCGCTCACCCGCAGGTCGGGCAGGCGGGCCGAGAGCGCGGCCACGAGCGCGTCCCGCCGGGCGTGGTAGAGCCGTGCGGCCCGAGCCAGGTGACGGCCGAGCGCTCCGGTGTCGATGAGGTGGGCGAGCGCCCGGGCCGCGACCGGTGAGGCTCCCAGCGACAGGCTGTCCTGCGCCTCGCGCACCGCCGGCAGCACCGGGCGCGGCGGCACGAGCCAAGCCAGCCCGAGGTCGGGGGTGAGGATCTTGCTGGCCGTCCCCACGTAGGCGGTGCACGCCTCCGCGCCCCGGATCGAGCGCAGCGCGGGCAGCGGCGGCACGCCGTAGCGGAACTCCCCGTCGTAGTCGTCCTCGACGACCAGCTGGCCCCAGGCGCGGGCCCGCTGCACGAGCTCGACCCGCCGCGCGACCGGCATCCGCGCGCCCAGCGGGTAGTGGTGGGCCGGCGTGACGTAGACGGCAGCGTCGCTGTCGTGCAGGAGCGCCGGGTCGAGCCCGTCGTCGTCCACCGGGACGGGGCGGACTCGGGCGCCTCCTGGACGAACGCGGCCCGCGCCGGCGGTAGCCGGGGTCCTCCAGTGCCACCGTCCGGTCGGCGAGCCCGGCCGCGGCGCTGAGGATGCGGAAGGCCGCGCTGGCGCCCGGGACGACGACCACCTCGTCCGGGCTGACCACCAGCCCGCGCATCCGGCGCAGGTGGTCGGCCAGGGCGGCCTCGAGCTCGGGGTGCCGGGCTCGGCTGAGCGCCTCGGCACCCGGTGTGCCGGGTATGCCCTGCCGCCACGCCGCGCGCCAGTCCCGGTCGGAGATCAGGGCGGGCTCAGTGTGCCCCGGCCGGAGGTCGAGTGTGCCCGCAGCCGACCGGACAGGCCTGCTGTCCGCCTGCATCTGCGGCCGGACACCCCGTCCGTCCGCGTCTCCCTCCGACCGAACACCCCGTGGGTCCGCCGTCTCCCCGGACCCGCGCGGACGCACGGGGTGTCCGGTCGGGTCCGGCAGGTGTGCCGCGCGGGCCGCGACGTCGGCGCCGGGCAGGACCACCGTGCCGCTGCCCCGGCGAGCCTCGACGTAGCCCGCGGCCGCCAGCTCGTCGTAGGCATGGACGACGACGCCGCGGCCGACCCCGACCTGCGTGGCCAGCGCGCGGGTCGAGGGAAGCGCGTCCCCCGGCGCGAGCTCACCGCTGGCGATCGCGGTGACCACGGCGCCGCTCAGCCGGTGCGGCAGCGACCCGTCTCCGGCCGGGACCGAGATGGGCCCGGGCCACCGGACGGAGGGACGTCGGGCGGTGGTCCGGGTGGCGGGCAGGGGCATACCACCGAGTCTAGAAGTGGTCCGCCGATTCGTGCGTGGAGTGGATCTGGCGCAGGACCACCTGTCGGGGGAGGGTGGAGCCATGACGGACCTGTCGACCCCGACCCGCAAGCCCGAGCGCTACACCGACGACCGCGCCCGCCTGGACGAGCTGCTCGACGAGGTGCCTGTCGGCGTGCTGGCCACCGTGGTCGACGGTCTGCCGTGGACGGTGCCGATGCTGACCGCTCGGGACGGCGACCGGGTGCTCCTGCACGGTTCCACCGGCGCCGGTGCGCTGCTGCACCTGCGGGCCGGCGCGCCCGTCACGCTCACGGTCATGTCGATGGACGGGCTGGTCGTGGCCGAGAGCGCCTTCGACTCCTCGGCGAACTACCGCAGCGCCGTGCTGCGCGGGACGCCGGTCGAGCTCACCGGGGAGGACGCCCGGGCCGGGCTGGACCGGCTGACCGAGCGGCTGCTGCCCGGGCGCACGCGCGAGGTGCGCAGCAGCACGCGGCGTGAGCTCGCCGCCACGACGTGCCTGGCCCTGCCGATCGAGCAGGGGGCGTGGCTGTTCAAGGCGCGGACCGGCGGCACCGACCCGGCGACCGACGCCGACGTCTGGTCCGGGGTGATCCCGCTGCGCGTCGTCGCGGGTATGCCCGAGCCCACCCCCGGCGTCACCGCGCCGGTGCCGCCGTCGGTGCAGGCGGTGCTCGACGCGCACCCGGCCACCCCGGTCAGCGCACCACCGCGCTGACCGCCTGCTCCACGGTGGGGAGCACGTCCTCGACGGTGAAGATCGTGCCCGGCGTGATGAGCTGGACGCAGATGCCGTCCAGGACGCTGAGCACGAGCCGCATCGCCCGGTCCCGCTCCACGAGCAGCGCCCCCTCCTCCTCGAGCCGGACGAGCCAGCTCTCGATCCGGTCGCGGGACAGCGCGGCCATCCGCTCCAGGGTGCGGGTGCCGTGGTCGGTCGCGCCCGGGCCGACCGCCACGGCATACGACGCGAACCACATGGCGGTGTGCTCCGGGCGCAGGAACTCTGACGGGAAGTACTGCATCAGGCACTCGGTGAGCCGGCGGCGCGGGGCCACGCGGCGGTCCGCGATGCGCAGGTCGGGGAGCATCCGGTCCAGCGCCGGCTCGAGCAGCACGTCGAAGAGGTCGGCCTGGGTGGGGAAGTAGTGCCGCAGGGTGCTGGCGCCGATCCCGGCCTCCCGCGCCACGGTGCGCACGCTGATCGACTCGAGTCCCGACCGGTCGACCAGGCGTCGGGCGGCGTCGACGATCTGCTGGCGGCGCTCCTCGCTCATCCGGCCTCCTGGGTAGCACGGCGTACTAGCACAGTGTGCTAATCTTACGTTAGTACACCGTGCTAGACAACGCCGAGAGGGGACGTGACCGTGATCGAGGGTCTTCAGGAGTGGACCGCCGGGCTTCCTACCGTGCTGCAATGGCTGGGGGTGATGGCGGCCGGGGCGATCCCCTTCGTGGAGAGCTACCTCGGGTCCGTCATCGGTGTCGTGGCCGGGCTCAACCCGGTCGTGGCTGTGCTGGCCGCGGTCGTCGGCAACATCGTCACGATGACGCTGGTGGTGCTCTCCGCCGACTCGCTCCGACGTCGCCGCGGCACCGAGGCGCCCGAGCAGATGTCGCTCCGCAAGCAGCGCCTCCGCAGACTCTTCGACCGCTTCGGGGTCCCGGGCGTGAGCCTGCTGGGTCAGACCGTCCTGCCCAGCCAGATCACCTCGGGCGCGCTCGTGGCCTTCGGTGCCAACACCCGCGGGGTCATCGTCTGGCAGGTGGTCTCGATCATCCTCTGGGGCGTGCTCTTCGGCGTCCTGGCGACCCTCGGCGTCGACCTGCTCGCGACCGCCTGAGCGCTCTGCCCCGCGGCACTGGAGCCGGTGCCGCGGACCGGCTGCCGGGTCAGGACCTACTGGCCGGGTGCCCAGGGCGTGGAGGTCGACCTCGACGACGGGTCGACGCTCGCGGCCGACCTGCTCGAGGCCCACCGCGTCAGGCCACGCCCGGCGCCTCAGAGCCGGGCGGCCAGCTCGGTGGCCTGCGCGATCGCGCGCTTGGCGTCCAGCTCGGCGGCGACGTCGGCCCCGCCGACCACGTGGACCGGCACCCCGAGCGCGGCGAGCGGCTCGGCCAGGTCGGTCACCGACTCCTGGCCGGCGCACAGCACGACCGTGTCGACCGCCAGGACGTGCGGGCGCCGCTCGCCCTTGTCGCCGCCCTCGACGGGCAGCGTGAGGTGCAGGCCGTCGTCGTCGATCCGGACGTACTCCGCCCCGCCGACGAAGCCGACACCCGCGTCTCGCAGCTCGGTCCGGTGCACCCAGCCCGAGGTCTTGCCCAGCCCCGTGCCGTGCCGGGAGGTCTTGCGCTGCACGAGGTGCACCTCCCGCGGCACCGGCGGGTGCTCCTTGTCGCCCAGCCCGGCGCGCTCCTCCCACGGGTCGGCGATGCCCCACCGCTCGCGCCACTCGTCCACGGTCTCGTCGGGCTCGTGCAGCAGCGCCCGGCTGACGTCGAAGCCGATGCCCCCGGCGCCGATCACCGCGACCCGGCGCCCGGCCCGGTCCGGCTCCCGGATCGCCTCGGGATAGGTGAGCACGCTGGGGTGGTCGATGCCCTCGATGTCGGGCACCCGCGGCGCCACACCGGTCGCCACCACGACCTCGTCGAAGCCCTCGAGGTCCGACGAGACGACGCGCATACCGAGGTGGACGCGCACACCGCGGACCCCGAGCATGTGCTCGTAGTAGGCGATCGCCTGGCGGAACTCCTCCTTGCCCGGGATCTGCGCGGCCAGCCGGAACTGCCCGCCCACCTCGTCGGCGGCCTCGAACAGCTCGACGGTATGCCCGCGACCCGCCAGCTCGACCGCGCAGGCGAGCCCTGCCGGCCCGGCGCCCACGACGGCGACCCGCCTGGCCGACCGGGTGGGGCTGAGCACGAGTTCGGTCTCGTGCGCGGAGCGCGGGTTGAGGATGCAGGTGGCGCGCTTGTTGTCGAAGGTGTGGTCCAGGCACGCCTGGTTGCAGGCGATGCACGGGATGATCTCGGCCTCCCGGCCCTGCTCGGTCTTGCGGACCCAGTCGGCGTCGGCGAGCAGCGGGCGCGCCATCGACACCAGGTCCGCCTCCCCGGCCGCGAGGATCTCCTCGGCGACCTCCGGGCGGTTGATCCGGTTGGAGGCGATGACGGGCACGTCGACCTCCTGCCGCAGCCGGGCGGTGACCCAGGTGAAGGCGGCGCGGGGCACCGAGGTGACGATCGTGGGGATGCGCGACTCGTGCCAGCCGATCCCGGTGTTGAGCAGGGTGACCCCGGCCTCGACCAGCCGGTGCGCGAGGTCGACCGTCTCGGCCCAGCTCTGGCCGTCGGGCACCAGGTCCAGCAGGCTCATGCGGTATTGCACGACGAAGTCGTCGCCGACCAGCTCCCGGGTGCGGCGCACAATCTCCAGCGGGAAGCGCATCCGGGCGGCCGCCGAGCCGCCCCATTCGTCGGTGCGGTCGTTGGTGCGTGCCGTGAGCATCTGGTTGACGAGATAACCCTCGGAGCCCATGATCTCGACGCCGTCGTAGCCGGCGCGCTGGGCCAGCCGGGCCGAGCGGGCGAAGTCGTCGACGGTGCGTCCGACCTCCCGGGTCGACAGCGCCGAGGGCCGGAACGGCGTGATCGGCGACTTCTCCCGGGACGCCCCCTGGGCGAACGGGTGGTAGGCGTAGCGCCCGGCGTGCAGCAGCTGCAGCAGGATCGCGCCGTCGTGCTCGTGCACCGCGTCGGTGACCGTGCGGTGCCGCCGCGCCTGCGCCGTGCGGACCATGCTCGAGCCGAAGGGGAGCAGCCAGCCGCGCCAGCTCGGGGCATACCCACCGGTGACCATGAGCCCGACCCCGCCCTCGGCGCGGGCACCCAGGTAGGCCGCGAGCTTGTCGATGTCGCGCGCGCGGTCCTCGAGCTTGGTGTGCATCGAGCCCATCACCACGCGGTTGCGCAGCGTGAGGGGGCCGAGGTCCAGCGGGCGCAGCAGGTGCGGGTATGCGCTCGCGCTGGGGGTCATTACCCCACAGTAACCGCCGGTGCATCGGTATCTGGCGGCAACCTTCCGCCTCCTCGGTGCGACATGGGCATACCACTGTCACGACGAGGAGGTCGTCATGAGAACCACACCACGCGCCCTGCTGGCCAGCGCCCTGCTGGCGGGCCTGGCGCTCACACCGGTCACGCTCGCGGCACCCGCCGCCACCGCCGCGCCCTACTGCGGCATCACCTGGGGCTCGCTGCCCAAGGTCACCGGCTACGACACCGAGCCCGCGCCGCTGACGGACGTCCGGGCCGGGCGGCACTCCTGCTTCGACCGGGTCGTCCTCGACGTCTCCGGCGACGCGGGGGAGTACTCGGTGCGCTACGTCAGCACCTACCGCGCCCCCGGGAGCGGGCAGGCGCTGTCGCTGCGCGGCGGGGCCAAGATCGAGGTCGTGGTCGGCAACCCGACCTACGACGGCGACGGCGACCCGGTCTACGACCCGCGCCGCCCGGCTGAGCTGGTCGGCACCGACGGCTACCGCACGCTGCGCCAGGCGCGCCTCGGCGGGAGCTACGAGGGCCAGACCTCGATCGGGCTCGGGGTGCGGGCGCGGCTGCCCATGCGGGCCTTCGTGCTCGACGGCCCCGGGTCGGGTCAGCGGCTGGTCATCGACGTCGCCCACCGCTGGTGAGCACGCCCTTGCCCGCGGGTTCGTCGGCTGTCGGCCTGCTCGTGCTGGTTGGCGGCTGACGGACCGGCTGGCAGTGCGGGGAGGAGGACCTGCGAGAGGATGGGCCCATGGCCCACACCCCAGCCCCCGGCGCCCAGCGGCTGCTCGACCACGCGATCTGGTGGCACGTCTACCCGCTCGGTGCGCTCGGCGCTCCCGCCGTGCTGGAGGGCGGGGTCGACGCGCCGGTCGAGCACCGGCTCCCACGGCTCGTGGCCTGGCTGGATCACGTCGTCGAGCTCGGCTGCTCGGGGGTGCTGCTCGGGCCGGTCTTCGCCGCGTCGAGCCACGGCTACGACACCCTCGACCACGACCGGGTCGACCCCCGGCTGGGCGACGAGGGCGACCTGGACCAGCTCATCGAGGAGGCCCGGGGGCGGGGCCTGTCGGTGCTGCTGGACGGGGTCTTCAACCACGTCGGCGCCGACCACCCGATGGTCCACGACCCGGACCGGGCGCACTTGCTCAAGCAGGGCGAGGACGGCCGGCCCGCGGCCTGGGAGGGGCACGAGGGGCTGGTCGAGCTGGACCACGGGAATCCCGATGTCGAGCAGCTCGTGGTCGACGTCATGCTGCGCTGGCTGCGGCACGGGATCGCCGGGTGGCGGCTCGACGTGGCGTATGCCGTGCCGGCCGACTTCTGGGCGCGGGTCACCGCCCGGGTGCGCGAGGAGTTCCCCGACGCGCTCTTCGTCGGCGAGGTCATCCACGGCGACTACGCGCAGGTCGTCGCCGACAGCGACCTGGACACCGTGACGCAGTACGAGCTGTGGAAGGCGGTCTGGAGCTCGATCCACGACACCAACTGCTGGGAGCTCGCGCACGCGCTGGGACGGCACGACGCCCTGCTCGACTCCTTCGTGCCGCAGACCTTCGTCGGCAACCACGACGTCACCCGCATCGCCACGCAGGTCGGCGAGGAGGCGCGGCGCTCGCGCTCGCGGTGCTCATGACGGTCGGGGGCATGCCGTCGATCTACTACGGCGACGAGCAGGCATACCAGGGGCTCAAGGAGGAGCGGCTCGGCGGCGACGACGCCATCCGCCCCGAGCTCCCGGCCACCCCCGCCGACCTCGACCCGGCCGGGGAGTGGATGCGATCGCTGCACCGCGGGCTCATCGGGCTGCGGCGCCAGCACGCCTGGCTCGCGCGCGCCCGCACCGAGGTGGAGACGCAGAGCAACGAGGCGATCACCTACGTCTCCTCAGGGCAGGACCAGTGGCTGCGGGTGGAGCTCTCGCTCGCGCCGCAGGCGCAGGTGGTCGTGACCGGCGCCGACGGAGAGCTCTTCCGCTGGGCGGCGGGCGACTGACCACGCTGTCCGCGCGACGGCATACCGTGGAGGTATGACCGAACTCGTCCTCGTGGCCAACGCCGGCGACAGCACGGTGAGCACCTTCCGGGTCGACCCTGACGGGCCGGCGCTGCAGCGGATCGCGGTGAGCGAGGTGGGGCAGGGGTGCGGCACCTTCGTGATCGACGCCGAGCGCGACCTCGTCTATGCCGCCGCCAAGGGCGACCCGCCCGGCATCGACGTCTTCGCGCTGGAGCGCAGCAGCGGCCGGCTCGAGCACCTGTCGCGGACCGACGTCGAGAGCTCGATGACCTATCTCGCGCTGGCCCACGGCGGGACCCTGCTCGTCGGGGCGTCCTACGGCGGGGGGAGCGCGCAGGTCTTCGGCGTCGACGGCGACGGGCACGTGGAGGAGCCCACCGCCGCCGTGAGCTGGCCCAACGCGCACTGCGTCGCGGTCGCCGGCGACGGCCGGCACGTCTACGTCGTGTCCCTCGGGGGCGACGTGGTCGCGCAGTACGCCCTGTCGCCCGCGGGCGTGCTGTCGCCGCTCGCGCCGCCGACGGCCGCCGCGCCGGAGGGGTCCGGCCCGCGGCACCTCGTGCTCGACGCGGACGAGTCGCACGCCTACGTCATGACCGAGTTCTCCGGGGAGGTGCTGACCTACGCCCGGGACGGCAGCGGCGACCTGGTGCTGACGGGCCAGGTGCCGGCCTATGCCCAGGACCGGGGGCTGAGCCGCAGCGAGCTCGGTGCCGACCCGATCGAGGGACACCTCATCTGGGGCGCCGACCTGCACCTGGCCCGGGAAGGGCGGGTCCTGCTCGCCAGCGAGCGCTGCGAGTCGACGCTCGCGAGCCTGCCGGTGGCCGACGACGGGTCGGTGGGCGAGCCGGTGTCGTTCATCGACACGGTGACCCAGCCGCGCGGCTTCACCGTGCTCGCCGGGGGCGAGCTCGCCGTCGTCACCGGTGAGCAGGACACCGACGTGGCGCTGGTCTCGGTCGGCGCCGACGGCGTGCTCACCGAGATCGGCCGCTACGACACCGGCGCCGGCGCCAACTGGGCCCGCTCGATCACCGTCTGATTCCCACCGAGCGTCGCGAGTGGTTGGCCTGTGGGATCAGGCGCGGGTGTCGGGGCTGTCCAGCCTGGCCCGGATCTCCTGCTCCTCGGCATCGGTGAGCCCGGCCGCGCGCGGGGCGTCGCGGGTCCCCTCCCAGGCCAGCGTGTCCGCGAGCGTCTCGGCCAGCGGCCGTAGCCGGAGCCCCGACGCGACGGCGCGCGAGATGTCCAGGGCCGTGGCCTGCCGCAGGTCCGGGTCGTCGATCCACAGCGGCAGTGACCGTGGGCCCATCCACGCGTTGACCCCGAGCTCGGCGAGGGTCGGCAGGTCAACGGGCCGCGCCGGGACGCTCGCTCCGGCCGCCCGGGCCGCGGCTGCGAGCATCTCGCCCAGCGGCACCACCTCGCCGGTGACGTTGAAGGCCCCGTCCAGCCGCTGCTCCGCGGCGTCGGCCAGCCACGCGGCGAGATCCCGGACGTCGATCACGGCCACGGGGAAGTCGGGGTCGTCCGGCACGATGACGTCAGGTCCGCTGGGGTGCGCGAACCGCCACGGCCAGTAGCCCAGGCGCCCGGAGACATCGCCCGGCCCACCGATCAACCCGGCACGCGCCAGCGTCGCGCTCCCTCCGGCGGCGGCCATCCCCTCCCGCACCGCCTTCTCGCAGGCCACCTTGGCCGGGCCGTACTCCTCCATCGACCCCATCACGTCACCCGCCAGCGGCTCGACCAGCGCGTCGGTCTCGACCGGACGGACGCCCGGCGCGGGGGCATACACGTTGGCGGTGGAGACGAAGACCCAGTGCGGCGTGCGCAGCTCGGCCACCGCGCGCCGCACCTGGCCGGGCTGCCGCGTGACGTCGATCACGGCGTCCCACTCCTCGTCCCGCACCTGCGCCAGGCCGTCCGGCTCGTCCCGGTCACCACGCACGAAGGTGACGTCGTCAGGTGGAGGTGCGCTGCCCCGGGCGAGGCAGGTCACGTCGTGTCCGCGGCCGGTGGCCTCGGTGGCGACGGCGCGGCCCAGGAAGGCGGTCCCGCCGAGCAGCAGCAGTCTCATGGCTCAGGTCTACCAGCCCCGCCCCCTGGGCGGCCGGGGCCCCGCTCACCCCTCCCGCTGGATCACCGAGTGCACGTTGCCGGCCGGGTCGGTGAACCACGCGATGAGAGGGCCGCCACCGGTCATGACGCCGAGCTCGTCGTGCGGCATACCGTCGTAGCGCAGGAACTCCAGCCCGCGGTCGGTGAGCTCCTGCACCGTCGCGCGCACGTCGTCGCTGGGGAAGTTGAGGACGGTATACGACGCGGGGGTGTGCGCCGGGCCCTTGGGGTAGACCAGGATGGACCGGGCGCCGAGGCGGAGCGAGAGCATGGCCATCGGCTCCTCGCTGCGCTCGACAGGTATGCCGAGGGTGTCGCGGTAGAACGCCTCCGCGGCGTCGAGGTCGTCGACGGTGAAGCCGTTGAAGGCGTCGTCCAGGCCGAGGAGGGCGGGAGGCAGATCGGTGCTCATGCCTCAGTGTGACCCCCGGCCGGTGGGAGAGTCATCGGTCGGGCCCGTAGACCGGGGCTGGACGCCGGGCGCTGATCTTGACAGCGCTCTTATATTAGCGCTATGACATCACCTGACCCGACCCGTGAGAGCCGCTTCGAGCAGCTCTTCGCCGTGCTGGGGGACATGGATGCCGCGGTCGCTGCTGTCTATCGGGACCGGGGCGAGGGGGAGGTGCGACCGCGTTTCGCGCTCCCTCTCATCCGGCTGGCCCGCCTGGGGCCGATGACGATCACCGCGCTCGCGGCCGAGGTCGACCGCAGCCACTCGGCCCTGTCCCAGACCATCGCGCAGATGCGCCGAGCCGGTCTCGTGACCAGCGAGGCGGGTCAGGACGGCCGCACCCGCATCGTCAGCCTGACCGATCGCGGTCGGGCGCTCGTCCCGTTCGCCGAGGCCGAGTGGCGGGCCACCGAGGCCGCGATCGCCGAGGTCGAGGCCGAGCTGCCGTATGCGCTCAGCCAGGCCGCCGCGGACCTGGCGGCGGCACTGGAGCGCCGGTCGTTCGCCGAACGGTTGGCGGACCACCTGAACGGGCCGGAGTGAGCCGCGCAGCCACCAGTCGCGACGCCCGGTGGGGCGGGAGGTGAGTCCGCGCGGCGCCCTGATCGACCTGACGCCGCTGCGGCACAGCCAGGCATACCGCCGCATCTGGGCGGGAGGTGCGCTCTCGGGGCTGGGCCACCAGGTCGCGGTGGTCGCCGTGCTCTTCCAGGTCTGGGAGATGACGCGCAACCCGTTCTCGGTGGCGTTGATCGGGGTGGCTCAGGCGGTGCCGATGATCGTCTTCGGGCTGGTCGGCGGGCCGGTCGCGGACGTCCTCGACCGGCGCCGGGTGGCGCTGGCCGCCACCACCGGACAGGCCCTGGCGGCGGCCACGCTCGCCGCGCAGCTGGTCGTCGGGCTCTACCCGCTCCCGCTCCTGCTCGGCGTCCTGAGCCTGCAGACGGCCTGCAGCGCGCTGGGCTCGCCGGCCCGGCGCACCTTCATCGTGCGGCTCCTGCCGCGCACGCTCGTCCCTGCCGGGATCGCGCTGCACATGATCAGCTTCCAGGCCGCGATGATGGTCGGCCCCGCGCTCGGCGGTCTCCTGCTCGGCGTGACCTCCCCGGCGGTCTGCTACCTCGTCAACGCCGTGGCCCTCGCCCTCAGCGCCTGGACCGTGTGGGCGCTGCCCGCGCTGCCGCCGGAGCGGGGCGAGTCCTCGGACCGGGGGACGCCGCCCGAGCAGGACACACCTCCAGAGCGGGGTACGTCCTCGGACCACGGCAGCGACGCCGCCCTGCATCGCCGCCCGGTGCCCCGCACCGAGACCGGTGGGAGGGCATACCCCGGAGCGCGGGGTGCCCGGCTGCGTCGACGCGTGCGCACCGCCCTCGTCCTGCTCGCCGAGGGGGTCGCGCAGGTGCGGCGTGACCCGGTGCTGCGCGGGTCGTTCCTGCTGGACCTCGCGGCGACCTTGCTCGCGTTCCCGGTCGCCCTCTTCCCGATGGTCAACCAGACCCTGTTCGGCGGCGACCCGCGCACCCTCGGCCTGTTCCTCACCTGCATCGCCATCGGCGGGGTGAGCGCGGGCCTGATGTCCGGGCTGGTCACGCGGCGGCGTCGCCTCGGCGTCGTGCAGCTGCTGGCCGTCGGGGTCTGGGGGCTGGCCCTGCTCGGCTTCGGCCTGGCCGCGCTCACCGGGCTGGCGTGGGCAGCGCTCGGCTCGCTCGTCCTGGCCGGGGCGGCCGACACCGTGTCGGTCACCTCACGCGCGGCGATGGTCCAGCTCGCGACGCCGGACAGCCACCTGGGCCGGGTGTCCTCGGTGGAGCACGTCATCGGTGTCGCGGGCCCGGACATCGGCAACGCCCGCGCCGGCCTGGTCGCCGGGCTCACGACCCCGGCCTGGTCGGCGCTCCTCGGCGCGCTCACCTGCCTGGGCGCCGCCACCTGGGTCGCGCTGACCCACCGCGAGGTCGCGGCCTTCCGGGTCGACGACTGACCCGATCACGATCACGGGCTCCCCCCCGTCCTCGGCCGGAGTGTGGTCGGTCTCGTGCAACCTTCATCGCCCTACAGCCCGAGGTAGGTCAGGCAAGACCGACCGCACCCCCCGGCCTACAGCTCAGCGCCAGCCGAGCTCGGCCGCCACCTCCAGCACGCCCTCGATGACGTGCGCGCAGTAGTCGACGCCGAGCTGGTTGGGGACCGTCAGCAGCAGCGTGTCCGCGGCGGCGACCGCCTCGTCGGCCGCGAGCTGCCGCGCGAGCTCCTCGGGCTCGGCGGCATACGTCTTGCCGAAGGTGGCCCGTGCACCGTCGATGATGCCGACCTGGTCGGTGCTGCGCCGCTCCAGCCCGAAGTAGGCGTGGTCCTGGTCGGTGCGCAGCGGGAAGACGCTGCGGCTGACCGACACCCGCGGCTCGCGGGTGTGCCCGGCCGCGGTCCAGGCGTCGCGGTAGCGCTGGATCTGCTCGGCCTGCAGCTGGTGGAAGGGGACGCCGGTGTCCTCGGTGAGCAGCGTGGACGACATGAGGTTCATCCCCTGCTCGGCGGCCCACTCGGCGGTCCCGCGGGTGCCGGCACCCCACCAGATGCGCTCGCGCAGCCCCTCGGAGTGCGGCTCCAGCCGCAGCAACCCCGGCGGGTTGGGAAACATCGGGCGCGGGTTGGGCTCGGCGAAGCCCTCACCGGAGAGCGCCTCCAGGAAGCGCGCGGTATGCCGTCGCGCCATGTCGGCGTCGGTCTCGCCCTCCGCGGGGTCGTGCCCGAAGTAGCGATAGCCCTCGACGACCTGCTCGGGGCTGCCGCGGCTGATGCCGAGCTGCAGCCGACCGCCGGAGATGAGGTCGGCCGCGCTGGCGTCCTCGGTCATGTAGAGCGGGTTCTCGTAGCGCATGTCGATGACCCCGGTGCCGATCTCGATCCGCTGTGTCCGCGCGCCGACCGCCGCCAGCAGCGGGAACGGCGAGGCGAGCTGCCGGGCGAAGTGGTGCACCCGGTAGTAGGCGCCGTCCGCGCCGAGCTCCTCCGCGGCGACGGCGAGGTCGATCGACTGCAGCAGGACGTCGGAGGCCGACCTGGTCGCGGACTGCGGGTGCGGGGTCCAGTGGCCGAAGGAGAGAAAGCCGATGCGCTTCATACCCAGGTCAACGCGCGGGGCTGCGCGGCATTCCTCCGGCCGTGCGCCACAGTGTGCGTCATGGTCGACGTCCTCATCCTGGTCGTCGTGGTGGCGCTGGTCGTGCTCGTCTGACGCGCTGACCGTGGAATGCCTGCCCCGGCGAGACTTCTACGGTCACCACACTCGCTGCGGCCGCCCGCTGACCGTGGAATGCCTGCCCCGGCGAGACTTCCACGGTCGGTGGGCAATGACCCCGCGGTCGGTGGACTCAGCTCGTGCGGCCGGTCGGGGTGCTGGCGTCAGATCACCGAGAGGCCACCGGCACGCGCGAGCGGTCCCGGCGGCCCAGCCAGACCGCCAGCGCCACCCCCGCAGCAGCGCCGAAGAGGTGCGCCTGCCAGGAGACGCCCTCGCGCACCGGCAGCACGCCCCACAGCATCGAGCCGTAGACCACGACCACGAGCAGCCCGAGCACCGCCTGCCACACCCGGCGGGCGACGAAGCCGTAGACCGCGAGGAAGGCGGCATACCCGTAGACCACGCCGCTGGCCCCGATGTGCACCGTCCCCGGCCCGCCGAGCAGCCAGACCCCGAGCCCGCCGAGCAGCACCACGCCGCCGGTCACGAGCCACAGGTGGCGCGTCGTCAGGGCGAGCAGCGAGCCGAGCACGAGCAGCGTGACCGTGTTGGCGAGCAGGTGCCCGAAGCCGAGGTGCAGGAACGGGCTGAGCACGATGCCCGCAAGATGCCCGGGGTCGCGCGGCCGGATGCCGAACTGGTCGAGCCGCAGCGGCAGCACGAGGTCGACGATCTCGCTGACCCACATCAGCGCCACGAGCACGAGGACCGGTATGACGCGCCGCGCCCAGGCGGGCAGGTCGGGTCGGCGGGTGGCGGGCTGGCTCATCGCCCCAGTCTCCCACCGCGGCGGCGCCGGGTGGCGGTCACGGCGGTCAGGAGGTGCTCAGCCGCCACAGCGTGCACGAGGTGAAGGTCTCCGGGGCGAGGGCATACCTCACCTCGACCTCGACCTCGACCTCGCCCGGGAAGCGTGGTCGCCGTCGGGCGAGACGAGCCCCCACGTGACGTGGGCCGGACCCTCCTCGACGAGCCGCCACTCCTGCAGGTCGAAACCCGCCGCGCCGCCGTGCAGCGTGTCGCCGCGGTCGTTGACCGTGAGGTCGTATGCCGTGCCGTCCAGCTCGAAGGAGCCGCCGGCGATGCGGTTGCCCACCCGGCCGATGGTGGCACCGAGGTAGCCCCCGCGGGCGTAGGAGCGCAGGTCCCGGTGGCCCAGGACCACCTCGGTCCACCCGCCGTCGGCGTCCTCGACCTCGCAGGACGTCACCGAGGCGCCGGTCGCGAGCGTCGACAGGCGCAGGCCCGCGGTGGTCAGGGTGCGCTGCGTGGGGTCGGGGCTCACCGCAGCAGACCAGGGCTCAGGGCAGCGGCGCCGGGGCGGGTGGCCCGGCGTACTCCGCGGACGGCCGGATGATCCGCGGGTCCTCGGTCTGCTCGAGGATGTGCGCGCCCCAGCCGACGACGCGCGCCACCGCGAAGGTCGGGGTGAACATCGCCCGCGGGATGCCGCACTGCTCCATGACCACGCCCGCGTAGTACTCCACGTTGGTGTGCAGCTCGCGGCCCGGCTTGAGCTCGGCGAGGGCGCCGACGACCTCCCGCTCGACCGCCACGGCCAGCTCGGCGAGCGGCCCACCGAGGCGCTGCACGTGCTCCCGCATGAGCACGGCACGCGGGTCGGTCGTGCGGTAGACCGCGTGCCCGAAACCCATGATCCGCTCGCCCTTCGAGACCCGCTCGCGGACCCAGTCGCGCGCGCGGTCCGGCGTGCCGATCTCGTCGAGGGCGTCGAGCGCCCGGTCGGGTGCTCCGCCGTGCAGCGGCCCGGAGAAGGTGCCGAGGGCGGCGCACACCGCGGACGCGACGTCCGCACCCGCCGACGTCACCACGCGGGCGGTGAAGGTCGAGGCGCTGAAGCCGTGGTCGACCGTGCTGATGAGGTATGCCGTGACCGCCTCCGCGTGCTCGGGTGCCGGCTCCTGCCCGGTGAGCATCCACAGCCAGCTGCCGGCGGCGCCGAGCTCCGGGCGGGGCTCGAGCGGCGGCATACCCGCGCGCAGCCGGAAGAGCGCTGCCTGGAGCACCGGGACCGCGCCGACGAGCCGGAGCACGCCGGCCCGAACCTGCTCCTGGGTGGCGCCGTAGGTGGCGGGGAAGTCCTCCACCGAGCCGAGCAGCGACACCGCCGTGCGCAGCCGGGCGAGCGACGCACGGTCCGGGCCCGAGCGGGCGATGGCCAGCAGCTGCTCGAGCAGCTCGTGGGGGAGCATCGAGGCGGCGGCGAGCTCGTCGGCGAAGGCGCGTGACTCCGCCGCGTCGGGCAGGTGCCCCTCGATCATGAGGTGGACGACGTCCTCGAAGGACCGGTGCCGGGCCAGGTCGAGCGCGGAGTACTCCCGGAAGTGGTAGAAGCCCTCCTGCCCCTCGACACCCCCGGTGCGGGTGCGGGCGACGACGAGGCCCTTGAGGCCGGGCGGGGCGTGCTGCACGGTGCTGGTCATGAGGGGAGACTGCCGCTAGGTTGATCGGGTGTCAACGTTGATCGGATCAATGTGAGCGGCCCGGTCGGACTGCTGACCACGGCGCAGGCGGCCGACTACCTCGGGGTCAAGGTGCAGACGGTGTATGCCTACGTCAGCCGTGGCGTGCTGACGCCGATGCGGCGCGAGCCGGGGGTGGGCAGCCTCTTCGACGTCGAGGAGGTGAGCGTGCTCGCGGGCCGTCCTGGGCGCTCGGGGCACCGGGGGAGCCGCGGCGTGGGGCGCGCCACCAGCGATGACGTGCGTACCCGGATCACGCAGGTCGGGCCGGGGTCGCTCGCCTACCGGGGTCACGACGTGCGAGACCTGGCGGGGTCGCGGACCTTCGAGGAGGTACGCGACCTGCTCACCGGCGTGCCGCTCGCCGACGCCTCCGGGGCGTCGGACGTCAGGGGTGCCCGGTCGGGTGAGGGACCGGACGGGAGGGGTATCCGGTCGGGGGTGCTCGCGGCGCTGCCTGCGGGGACGCCGTCGCTCGACCGCATGAAGCACGCCGTGCTCCTCGCGGCGCAGGAAGACCTGGGCCGGCACGACCGCAGCGCCGAGGGGTTCGCGGCGGCCGGGGCCCGGGCTGCGGCAGCGATGGCCGGCTCGCTCGCGTCATCCGGCGCCGGTCCGGCGCGGGCCAGCTCTGGGCCGAGCGCTGCGTGCGGGTCGGACCCGTCCACGGGGTCACCGGGGGCGGGTGCGCTCGCGGAGGCGCTGCGGGCATACCTCGACCTGCCGAGTGACCTGCTCGACGTGGCGCTGGTGCTGCTGGCCGACCACGACCTGGCGGTGTCGACGACGGCCGTGCGGGTCGCCGTGTCGGCCGGGAGCGATGCCTACTCGGGGCTGCTCGCGGGGCTCGCCGCCGCCGACAGCCCGCTGCACGTCGGCGCGTCGATGCGCGCTGTCGACTGGCTGCGGCCGGCGCTGCAGGACCCGCGCTCCGCCCTTGACGCCGCGCTCACCGGCGGGCCGCCGCCCGGCTTCGGCCACGTCGTCTACACCGAGCAGGACCCGCGGGCCCAGCTGCTGCTGGAGCGGATCCTGCCCGGCGCTGCCCCGGAGGTTCGCGCTTCGCTGGAGCTGCTGGAGGGCGAGCTGCTCGAGCGACGTGGCTGGGTCCTCACCGTCGACGTCGCACTCGCGCTGCTCACCCTGGAGCACGGCCTGCCACGCGACGCGGGCGCCGTGATCTTCGCCTGCGCCCGCACCGCCGGCTGGGCCGCGCACGCGATCGAGGAGCTCGCGGAGCCCGGGATGCGCTTCCGGCTGCGCGGGATCTACACCGGTCCCCGACAGGCGAAACCCTGAGGCGTGCCGTTCCACGATCTGCCAGGGTGGTCTGATGACGTGGGACGACCTCCTCAGGGCCATCGGCGGGCTGCTGGCGCCCTTCGGTGGGTCCTGGGCGCAAGGGGACGTCGGCCTGGACGGGGGAGGCCCGTCGGATGTCGGCTTCTGCTGTGCCCACGACCTGCTCGCCGACGCCCTCCCCCACATCCCGCAGATCACGGACGTCTCCGGCAACGAGGGCGGCTGCGTCGACCTCTGGTTGACCGGCGAGGGCGACCACCTTCTCGCGGCACACTTCGAGGGGTTCAGTCCGGGAGAGAGCCTGGCCAGGCTCGGCCTGCTCGCCGAGGCACGGAGGTATGCCGCCTCCGCGCCCGGGCCGGTCGACCTCGCCGGGCCGGCACTCGTGCGGGCGCTGACACTGATCCTCACCCCGGACGATCTCAGGGGTGTCGAGGACGCGCCCTACCGCGTCGTCGGCGACGGTGATCCACTCGTGGTGCTGCCTGGCGGGCCCGTGCGGGATGGGCACTACCTGGGAGACCTCGGCGGTCTGGCTGCCTCACGCCAGCTGGTTGTTCCCGTCCTTCCGCGCACCAGGGTGGAGGACCTGGTCCCCGTCGTCGAGGCAGTGCGAAACGACCTCGGGCTCTCCCGCATCGACGTGCTCGCGCACTCGGCCGGCGCCGTGCTCGCACTCGCCTACCTCGCGGCGCACCCCGATCGCGTCGCTCGTCTCGTCCTGATGAGCCCCGCGGTCCGGGCCATGGGGATTGCTGACGATGTCGACGGTGCCGCCCGGATCGTGCGGGCCCGACGCGCGGAGCCCGGCTTCGAGGAGTCGCGGAAGGTCCGCTGGCTCGAGGGCGCGACCTACCCCGAGGAGTTGCGGCTGACCTTCGGTCGGTGGGACGACCAGGTGGCCGCCCTGGCGGGCACAGGCTCGGTCGACCAGGGCGAGCGGTTGGCCGCCTACTACGCCGCCCCCCGGCCCGACCCCGGCCGACTCCGCGCGGCAGCGACGGCCTTTCCCGGGGACGTCACCGTCATTACCGGACGCCTCGACGTCGGGCCCACCCCGCGCCAGGCCGACGAGCTGGCGACGCTGTTCCCGAGAGGCCGGGTCGTGGAGATCGAGGGCGCCGCCCACTATCCCTGGCTGGACGCACCGGAGGAGGTCTGCAGGGCGGTTCTGTCCGGGTTGACCCCGTAGCGCCACTGCCAACCCGAGGCCTCTCTCAGCGGGTCGTGCGTCCGAGCCAGTTGGCCAGCCGCTCGGTGGGGCCGGCGTCGGAGGCCGGCTCGACCGGCGCGTCGAAGGGGATCCAGTCCTCGGACCGGGTCTGCGCGGGAAGGAACTCCTTGATCATCGGCAGCACCTGCTCGGACACCTCGGCCAGCGCCTCGCCGTCCTGGCCGGTGGCCGACGCGAGATCCCACCCGTGCACGAGGTGCTCCTGCACGTAGCCGCCCAGCACCGCGCGGCCCGGCATGGTGCCCCACGGCGGCGAGAGCTGAGCGTCCATCACCGCGTCGTCGGCCCACGCGTCCTGGGCCCGGCGCACGGCGTCGCGGAACCCCGCGGAGACGTCCTTCGGCAGCGGGATGGCGACCGGCTCGTCGTCGACGGTGCCCTTTACGGGCAGGACCGCGACGCGGTGCTCGACGGCGAAGAGGTGCTCGACGAGCTCTGCGACGTCCCACTGCGCGCACGGCGTCCTGGTCTGCATCTGATCGGCGCGCACGCCGTCCACGAGGTCCGCCACCCATTCCTGGGTGCGTGCCAGGACGGGGCGCAGGTCGGGCTGCTGGGTCATGGTCGTCTCCTTCGTCTGGGTGTCGGGAGGTCCCCCGATGCACCGAGTCTCGACCGGTATACCTGACACCTGGTGTCACCGTTCCGTGCCATTCTCGACCCGTGCGCACCGAACGCCTGCTCCAGCTCGTGGGGCTGCTGCGCGCCCACGGGAGGCTCAGCGCGACCGAGCTGGCGCGTCGGCTGGAGGTGAGTCGCCGCACCGTCATGCGCGACGTCGAGGCCCTCTCGCTCGCCGGCGTCCCGGTGTATGCCGAGCGTGGGCGGGGCGGCGGCTACGCCCTGCTGCCCGGCTACCGGCCCGACGTCGAGGAGCTGACCGACGCCGAGTCGCGCGCCCTCTTCGTCGCCGGCGGCGCGGGGGTGGCGGACGCGCTCGGGATGGGGCAGGACTACGCGGCCGCGCTCCGCAAGCTGGCGACGGGTCTGCCCCAGCGCCGTACGGGCGACATCGGCCACGCCCTGGAGCGCGTCGTGGTCGACCCGGGCGGGTGGTCGGGTAGCCGGCACCAGCCGGCGCGGCTGCGCGAGCTCATGGCGGCGGTCGAGGCGGACCGTCGGATCAGGGCGGTCTACCGTGCGGCGTCCTCGGACTGGAGCGGGCGACGCACGCTGGACCCCTGGGGCCTGGTCCTCGCCGGGCAGAGCTGGTACCTCGTCGCCGCCCACCGCGGGCGCCCGCACACCTACCGGGTGGACCGCTTCGAGCGGCTGGAGGTGCTGGACGTGCAGGCCCGCCGGCCGGCAGGGCTGGACCTGCTGGCGACGTGGCACGAGCTGCGCGACACCTGGCAGCATCGCCTGAGCACGCCGGTGACGCTGCGGGTGCGGGCCGACCAGGCGGACCTCGCGCGGCGGCAGCTCGCGATGGTGCTCCGCGGACCCGTCGAGCGGACCGACGACGGACCCGGCCATGTGCTGCTGCGGGCCCCGGTCGGCTCGCTGCGCGGCCTGGTCGGGATGATGGCCGGCTTCGGCTCGTGGGTGCAGGTGGTCGAGCCCCCGGAGGCGGTCGCGCTCATGCGCGAGGTCGCGCGGGAGGTGCTTGAGGCACACCCGGCAGAGCCGACCAGCTGACGGCGCAGGGCGGTGCCCACGGCAGGCCGGGGCGTGCCGGCATCGGTCGGTATGCTCGGACCCACGGCGGCGCTGCACCGCCGAGCCCGACCCGCCCCCAGCCGGCCGGTCACCGGGGCGAAGGGGAGCGGATCCTCGCAGGCGAGAGACGGCATACCTGTCTGGAACCCGCAGCAGGATCGGCCGCGGCTGGGGCGACGATCCGGGAGCGAGTGACATGACGATCGATGCCGACCTCAAGGCCCGGGTGCGTGAGCGGATGGCCCGCACCGGCGAGAACTACACGACTGCCCGCGCGGCGCTGCTCGCTGCCCCACCGCCCCACGCCCTCGTGGTGGAGACCGACCTCGCCGCGGACCGGGCCGTGGGCTCCTTCTTCGACGGCGAGCGGCTGCGCTCGATCCCGACCCGGCGGCGCCCTCGGGCCGCCGTGCTCATGGAGCTGCTCACCCGCTTCGAGCGGGGCCGCGAGTATGCCGAGCGAGAGGTCAACGCGATCCTCGCCACCGCGCACGACGACGTCGCCTCGCTGCGTCGTGAGCTCGTCGACTACCGGTGGTTCACCCGGACCGACGGCGTCTACCGAGTGGCCGACGAGGTGCCGCAGCGCCACCCCAACGAGGCCCAGGAGGTGCCGACCGACGAGGTCGCCCGGCTGGCCCGGGTGCCGAGGGCAGCGGCCCGGCACACCCCCACCCGGGACTGACCACGGGATAGCACGACCTCCATCGGCGAACTTCCCGATGGAGGTCAGGCTAGGCCGACGTCGGTCCGGCCGCGGGACGCCCGGAAGCTCGCCCCGTGGGGCTGTTGGAACGGGGGACAACCCCACCGCGATCCGGTGGCGACCCCGATGGCCGCCACCCCGCGGCGCGCCTAGCGTGGTGGTCATGGCTTCTGCACCCGCCCTCGCCCGTCCCCGCCACGACCGTGTCATCGCCGGCGTCTGCGCCGGCCTCGGCCGCCGCTTCGGCATGAGCCCGACGCTCGTCCGGGTCCTGTTCGTGCTGTCCTGCCTGCTCCCTGGCCCGCAGGTCCTGGCCTACCTCGTGCTCTGGGTCGTCATGCCGTCCGAGTGACCGTGCCACGTGCGTGGCATACTGGTGGCATGGCACGGGTGAGGATCAGCACGACCGTCGACGCCGACCTGCTGGCACGGGCGCGAGCGCTGGGCACGGGCACCACCGAGTCCTCGCTCGTGGAGCGGGCGTTGACAGCGCTGCTCCGTGAGCACCGTGCCGCGCAGATCGACCGCGAGTATGCCGAGGGCTATGCCCGGCTGCCCGCGGACGTCGCCGACGAGTGGGGAGACGTGCCGGCCTTCCTCGACGCCGCGAGCCGGAGCTGACAGTGGACCTGCCCGAGCGCGGCGAGGTCTGGTGGGCCGACGTCGAGGTGGGCGCCCGCCCGGTGGTCGTGCTCAGCCGCGACGCCGCGATCCGTGGCCGTCGACGCAGCATGGTCGCGGCCTGCAGCACCACGGTCCGCGGCCTCCCCAGCGAGGTGCGGCTGGAGCCTCAGGACGACCCGGTCCCCACCTCCTGCGTGGTGCAGCTCGACGCTGTGGTCGACGTCGCGACCCAGGTGCTGACCCACCGTCTCGGACGCCTCGGCTCCGCCCGGATGAGCCAGGTCTGCCGCGCCCTCGCCGTCGCCACCGGCTGCGAGGGGCCAGCATGAGGAACCCGGTCCACCACATCGAGCTCTGGACCCACGACCTCGACCAGGTCGAGGCGTCCTTCGGGTGGCTGCTGCCCCGGCTGGGCTGGGCGGCCGACCACGACCCGGCTTGGCCGCAGGGGAGGGTGTGGCGTCACGCCAGCGGCGCCTACGTCACCCTGGAGGAGTCGCCTGCCGTAACCGGCCCGCACGACCGGATGCGCGCCGGGCTCAACCACCTCGCCCTGTGCGTCGAGGACCGCCCGACGCTGGACGCCCTGCGTGCGGAGGCCGCTGGCCATGCCTGGTCCGAGCTCTTCGCCGACGCCTACCCGCACGCGGGCGGCCCGGGGCATACGGCGCTCTTCGTGGAGAACGTGCAGGGTTTCGAGCTGGAGATCGTCGTAGCCTGAGCCCTGCTGCCCGACCCCGACCGTGAGGAGACCCGCGTGCCCGTCTACCGCAAGGACGGCCGGTCCGTGCTGTTCGTCCACATCCCGAAGACGGGCGGCACCTCGGTCGAGCACCTCTTCCGCGCCAACGGTTGGCAGCAGTCGTTCTTCGACGCGAAGTACGGCCCCGGCACCCGCAACGCCCTGATGTGGTGCGGCCCGCAGCACCTCCACGGGGAGCCGCTGCAGCAGCTCTTCCGGGTCGAGCGCTTCGACCTCGTCTTCGCCGTCGTCCGCGACCCGGTGGCCCGCTTCCGCTCGGAGTATGTCTGGCGGCACCGCAAGAAGGACGAGGTCGACCTGGGCGGTCGCGCGGTGCAGCAGTGGTTCGAGCGGGTGCAGAAGCGTTACGCGAAGAACCCCTACCTCTTCGACAACCACGTCCGGCCGCAGCACGAGTTCCTCGTCCCCGGCACGACCGTGGTGCGTCTCGAGGACGGTCTCAGCGCCGCGATGAGGCGGCTGAGCCGGGAGCACGACCTCGGCCTGGAGGGCGGCCCGGAGCAGTTCAAGGACAGCAGCTCAGGCCCGCGCCGCTCGGCCGACGTCGAGATCACGAGGGCACCCGCCGGATGATCCGGCGCTTCTACCGCGGCGACTTCCGCGAGCTCGGCTACCGCAAGCCCTGACCGTCCACCCTCACGACAGAGGCACGAGCTCCCGGGCACCGAGCACGAGCGCGGCGACACACACCAGCCAGAACAGCCCGAACCACACCGCCCCGGGCACCCTGGTCAGCCGCGCGAGCTGGTCGACGTCGCTCCCGCGCGCCCCCCGGCGCCGCTGCCGCTGCACCTCGACCACGGCCCGTGGCGCGGCGAGCAGGACCGACCACACGACGAGGTATGCCGCCGCGGACAGCACCGTGCCCGTCGCCGACCACGACAGCAGCGCGACGCTGGCCCCGGTCGCGGCGACCACCCACAGCCCGTAGAGGTTGCGGATGAGCACGAGCATGAGCGCGCAGGTGAGCACGAGCGCCCAGAGCAGGCCGGCGGCATACCCCTGGCCCAGCAGCAGCGCCCCACCGAGGCCGACGAGCGCCGGTGCGGGGTAGCCGGCGAGCACCGTCGCCACCATCCCCGGGCCGCGGGGCCGCCCGCGCGAGACGGTGACCCCGGAGGTGTCCGAGTGCAGCTGGATGCCTGTCAGCCGCCGGCCCACGAGCGCGGCGACCAGGGCGTGCCCCGCCTCATGGACCAGGGTGACCAGGTGTCTCACCAGGCGATAACCCGCCGGGCTCCACGTCAGCAGCAGCGCGAGCACTCCCAGGAGCAGGCTGACCTGCCACGGCAGCGGCGGCTGCGTGGTGGTCGCCCGGTCCCACAGGTCGAGGAGCACGCAGGTGAGCGTGCCAGAGGAGGCTGAGCGGTTGCGGGGAGCGTGGGCCGGGTCCAGGCTGGATTTCCCACCCGCGACACAGGAGTCGAGAGCCATGGCAGAAGGAAATCGCGTCGTCGTCTACACCGGCCCGGGGGAGGTGGCCGTGGAGTCGGTCGACTACCCCAAGCTCGAGATCCCCGGGGAGGTCGCCGACCACTTCGGGATCGCGAAGGCCGCCCCGCACGCGGCGATCCTCAAGCTCGTCACCACCAACATCTGCGGCTCGGACCAGCACATGGTGCGCGGCCGCACCACCGCCCCGGTCGGCCAGAGCCTGGGCCACGAGATCACCGGCGAGGTGGTGGAGAAGGGCGACGACGTGCTCTTCGTCGACGAGGGCGACATCTGCTCGGTGCCGTTCAACATCGCCTGCGGCCGCTGCCGGATGTGCCACGAGGGGCATACCGGTGTCTGCCTCAACGTCAACCCCGCCCGTGCCGGCGCCGCCTACGGCTACGTCGACATGGGCGGCTGGGTCGGCGGGCAGGCGGAGTACGTCATGATCCCCTACGCCGACTTCAACCTGCTGAAGTTCCCGGACCGGGACCAGGCGCTGGAGAAGATCCTCGACCTCACGATGCTCAGCGACATCTTCCCGACCGGCTACCACGGCGCCTACACCGCCGGGGTGACCACCGGGTCGACGGTGTATGTCGCGGGCGCCGGTCCGGTCGGCCTCGCGGCGGCGCACGCCGCGCAGCTGCTCGGCGCGGCCGTCGTGATGGTGGGCGACATGAACGCCGACCGGCTCAAGCAGGCGGAGAGCTTCGGCTGCGTCGGACTCGACCTGTCCTCCGGCGGTGAACTCGTGGACCAGATCGAGCAGGTCGTCGGAGAGCGCGAGGTCGACGCGGCCGTCGACGCCGTCGGGTTCGAGGCCCGGGGCCACGGCGAGGGCGCGGACGAGGCGCCGGCCACGGTGCTCAACGACGCGATGACGGTGACCCGCGCGGCCGGCGGGATCGGCATACCCGGCCTCTACGTCACCGGTGACCCGGGCGCTGTCGACGACGCCGCCAAGGAGGGCACGCTCGGTGTCCGCCTCGGTCTGGGCTGGGCCAAGTCGCACCACTTCACCACAGGTCAGTGCCCGGTCAAGCGCTACAACCGGCAGCTGATGAACATGATCCTGCACGACAAGGCCCAGATCGCGAAGGCCGTCAACGCCCAGACGATCAGCCTGGACGACGCGCCGCGCGGCTACGCAGAGTTCGACCAGGGCGCGGCGACGAAGTACGTCATCGACCCGCACGGCATGGTCGCCTGACCCTGCCCTGACACCTCAGGATGTCCGCGGCGGACACCGCCTGTCCGCCGCGGGCACTACTGTCCTGTCATGAGCGATGCACCTCCCTGGGAGCCCCCGGTCGCGGGCGACGAGATCGGCCACCTCCTCGGCGCGCTGGACCGGCAGCGCATGACGTTGTGGTGGAAGGCCGAGGGCCTCGACGCCGCGGGGCTGAGCGCCCGGGTGGGGGCCTCGTCCCTCACCCTCGGCGGGCTGCTCAGGCACCTCACCGGCGTCGAGGTGACGGCCGGGACCTGGCGGATGGACGGCTCCTCGCCCGGCAGCCCGTGGACCGACGTCGACTGGGAGGCCCAGCCGGACTGGGACTTCACCAGCGCCGCGGACGACAGCCCCGAGCAGCTCTACTCGGGCTATGTCGAGGCCGTGGCCGCGACGCGGGCCCGGCAGCGGGCCTACATCGAGGAGCACGGCCTGGATCACATCATCGAGTGGGGCAAGCAGTGGGGCGTCGACATGAGCCTGCGCCGGATGCTTTTCGACATCCTCGAGGAGTATGCCCGGCACACCGGCCACGCGGACCTGCTGCGCGAGGCGGTCGACGGCCGGGTGGGTGAGGACCCACCGCCGGACTGGGCGCCGCCCGCGGAGTGGACCTGAGGTGGCCTACGACGAGGGGCTGGCGCAGCGCATCCGCGACCTGCTCGCGGGGGAGCCGGGGGTCACCGAGAAGGCGATGTTCGGCGGTCTGGCCTTCCTCGTCGACGGGCGCATGGCGGTCGCGGCCACGGGGGACCAGGGGGTGATGATCCACGTCGAGGAGGCGATGGCGCGCGAGCTGTGCGCCCGTGAGGGCATCGCGCCCATGGAGATGCGCGGCCGTCCGATGCGGGAGTGGGTGCGCAGCGAGGACGTCGGGGCGGACGACCACCTGCTGGAGGAGATGGTGTGGATGGGGGTCGGGTGGGCGCGGGCGCAGCCGCCGCGGTGAGTCCCGGCCGCGACGTGGTGCACCGGCTCTCCCGCCGGGACGCCCGGCGCATCGCGGTGCGCGCCCAGCTGCTGACGGCGCAGCGGCCCGGCGACGTCGTGGAGACGGTGCGTGAGCTCACCCTGCTGCAGATCGACCCGGTCAAGGCGGTGGCCCCGGCCCAGCACCTCGTGCTGTGGAGCCGGCTCGGCAGCGCCTACGACCCGGGCGAGCTGGACCGGCTGCTGGCCGAGCGCACCCTCGTGGAGATCCTCGGCTTCGTCCGGCCGGGCGAGGACGTCGCGCTCTACCGCGCCGAGATGGAGCGGTGGCCGACCCCGTCGCGGCGGGACGGCTCGCTGCGCCCCTGGCAGGAGTCGAACGCCCGGTGGGTCGAGGCCAACGACCGGGCCCGGCGCGAGATCCTGGCCCACCTGGAGGCCGAGGGGCCAACCCCCACCGGCGCGCTCCCGGACGCGACCGAGGTGCCCTGGCGCTCCAGCGGGTGGACCGACGACAAGAACGTCCAGCGGCTGCTCGACTTCATGGTCGCCCGCGGGGAGGTCGCCGTCTCGGGCCGCGAGGGAGGGCAGCGTCTCTGGGACCTGGCGCAGCGGGTCTACCCCGACGCGCCCACGCTGCCGCTGGAGCAGGCGCGGGCCGAGCAGGACGCCCGCCGGCTCGTGGCCCTGGGCCTGCTGCGCTCTCGGGGTCCGGAGTGCCCGGTCGAGCCGGGCGACGCGCGCGTGGCCGGGGAGGAGGCGACCATCGACGGGGTCACGGGGACCTGGCGGGTGCACCCGGCATACCTCGACCCGGACGACCGCTTCACCGGGCGCGCGGCGCTGCTGTGCCCGATCGACCGGCTGGTCTTCGACCGCGACCGGATGGCCGACCTCTTCGCCTTCGACTACGTGCTGGAGATGTACAAACCGAAGGCCAAGCGGCGGTTCGGCTACTACGCGCTGCCCGTGCTCGACGGCGACGAGCTGGTCGGCAAGCTCGACGCCACCGCGGAGCACAAGCGCGGGGTGATGCGGGTCGACGCCCTGCACGAGGACGGCGACTGGAGCGCGGCGCGGCGCGACCGGGTGGTCGCCCAGGTCCACGACCTGGCCACCTGGCTGGGGCTCGACCCCGAGCTGCCCGCCCACCTCGGCGGGTGACGGGTATGCACTTGGTCAACGGGACTAAGTCCATGACATCGGACATGGTGGTCAACGTCCACGAGGCCAAGACCCATCTGTCGAGGCTGCTGGAGCAGGTGAGCGCCGGCCGGCGGGTGACGATCGCGCGGGCCGGCACGCCGATCGCCGACCTGGTCCCGCACCACGAGACCGAGCTGGTCTTCGGGACCCTCGAGCTCGACTACTCGGACGAGCCTTCCATGAGGCCGACGACGAGGTTGCCAGGCTGCTCGGTTCGCCGTGACCCGCGCCCTGCTGGACACCCACGTCCTGCTCTGGCTGTTGACCGACGACGCGCGCCTGGGTGCAGGTGCGCGAGCGGTTGGAACGCGCCGAGTCGGTGCTCGCTTCGACTGCGAGCCTGTGGGAGCTGTCGATCAAGACGGCGGACGAGCAGATCCTTGCGGCTGGGGTGGCAGGTGTCTCGACGCCCGGACCGAGGGCCCTGGCGGCACCTGACGACGGCAGGCGCTGGAGTAGCATCGTCGCGTCGCGGTTCGACCCCCTCCGGAGGGTCGTCGCAAGAGGGAACCAGGTGCGAGTCCTGGACTGCCCCGCAGCGGTATGTGGGAACGAGCGCGTCACGAAGCACTGGGCGGATGTGCCTGGGAAGCGACGCCGGTAGGTGCCTTGCACGAGGCGAGCCCGCGAGTCCGAAGACCTGCCGTGACCGCAGGGCCTGCCCGGGCCCGGTGCCCGACGAGCTCGCGAGGGATGAGCACGGATGACCGACACGCATACCCCCAACGACCCCACCACCACTCCTGCACCCGGCCTGGTCGAGCGCCTCGACGAGGGCCCGGTGATCTGCGCCGAGGGCTTCCTCTTCGAGCTCGAGCGGCGCGGCTACCTCACCGCTGGGGAGTTCGTCCCCGAGGTGGCCCTGGAGTTCCCCGACGCGCTGCGGGCGCTGCACCGTGACTTCCAGCGCGCCGGCAGCGACATCGTCGAGGCGTTCACCTACAACGGCCACCGCGAGAAGATGCGGGTCATCGGCAAGGAGGAGCTGCTCGAGCCGCTCAACCGGGCCGCCCTGCAGATCGCCCGGTCCGTGGCCGACGAGTTGCCCGGCAACCTCGTGGCCGGCAACATCTCCAACAGCAACCTGTGGGACCCGAGCGACCCCGACGCCCAGCGCGAGGTGCGCTCGATGTTCGAGGAGATGGTCGGGTGGGCCGTCGAGGAGGGCGCTGACCTCATCGTCGGCGAGACCTTCTACTACGCGGGCGAGGCGCAGGCCGCGCTGGAGATCGCGAAGGCCAGCGGCCTCCCCGTGGTCCTCACCGTCGCGCCGATGGCCGGCGAGCAGATGCGCGACGATGTCGGGATCGTCGAGGTGTGCCAGCGGCTGGAGCAGGCTGGCGCTGACGTCGTGGGCATGAACTGCTTCCGCGGCCCGGCCACGATGCTGCCGTGGCTGCGGCAGATCCGGGAGGCCGTGAGCTGCCACGTCGCTGCGCTGCCGGTCCCCTACCGCACCACGGACGCCGAGCCCACCTTCTTCAACCTCACCGACGACAACGGCGTGATGGTGCCCTCGCCGCACGGTCGCACCTTCCCGACCGCCCTGGACCCGCTGTCCTGCAACCGCTACGAGGTCGGGGCCTTCGCCGCCGAGGCCTTCGCGCTCGGCATCAACTACCTCGGCGTGTGCTGCGGCGCCTCCCCCATGCTCGTGCGCCAGGTCGCCGAGGCGGTCGGCCTGACCACCGAGGCCAGCCGGTTCTCGGAGAACATGCAGAACCACTTCATGTATGGCGACAACGTCCGGCTGCCGGAGCACATCAAGGCGCTCGGCGGGACCGCGTGACGCCTGCCGGCAAGGCGCCGGAGGAGTCGCGGCTCACCCTGTCGCAGATCATGGGTGCCACCGACACCAACCTCCTCGGGACGGTGCACGGCGGTGTCCTCATGCGGCTGGCCGACTCGCTCGCCGGCGTCGTCACCGCACGCCACAGCGGTGGCCCGACCGTCACCGTGGCCATCGACGAGATGGTCTTCGTCACCCCGGTCCAGGTCGGCGACGTGCTGCACCTGCACTCCCAGGTCAACTGGGCGGGGACGAGCTCGATGGAGGCCGGGGTGCGGCTCATGGCCGACCGGTGGGACCGCACCGACCTGCCGATCCACGTCGCGAGCGCCTACCTCGTCTTCGTCGCGGTCGACGAGGAGGGCAGCTCGCGCCAGGTCCCCCCGCTGCTGCCGCAGACCGAGGAGGAGCGGCGGCGGTTCCGGGAGGCGGAGATCCGGCGTTCGCACCGCCTCGCGCGCCGCGACGCCATCGTGAGTTCGCGTGCGATCGCCCCGGAGCCGGCGCAGGGGTAGCGGGTTTCGTCCCGACGACTCGCCCGTCCGGATCGGCTCCAGCGTTCACGTGAACGCTGGAGCTGTTGGCGATGGGCGCGTCGCCGGGACGAAGCGGCTGCCGGGGCGCTGGAAGGGCTCGGAGGTGGCCCAGGGGGTATGCCGCCGACCTCACCGACGGGTGGGCCGTCGGTGGCGGCCTCAACGGTGGCTATCTGCTGGCCGTCAACGGCAACGCCCTGCGGGCAGCCAACCCGACGAAGCCGGACCCGATCTCGATGTCGGCGCACTACCTCTCGGCCTCGGTCGCCGGCCCGGCGACCGTGCAGACCCGCACCGTGCGCGAGGGCCGGAGCACCACCACCGTCGCGGCCGACCTGGTCCAGGGCGAGGAGGTGCCGATCACCGCGCTGGCGACCTACGGCGACCTCTGCCGGCTCGCCGACGAGGTCGCCACGACCGCCGACGGGCTCGTCCTGCCCCCGCCCGAGGAGTGCGTGCCGAACACGATGGCACCCGAGGAGCTGCGCCGGTTCGCGCCGACCATGGAGCTCACCGCGCACGTCCGCGCGGTGCCGGCACCCGGCTGGCTGCGGGTGCGGCACGCGACCTGCACCATCGCGGGCGGGATGTTCGAGGAGGACTGCGGGGTCTGGGACTCCGCCGGGCGCCTCGTCGCGCAGTCCCGCCAGCTCGCCCGGGCCCCGCGCTAGGGTTGCCGACCGGGGCGGTGGGCCAAGGGGTGGCAGGCGCCGACCGACGGCGCGGCCACAGGCATACCCAAGACTTGGTGACCGTTTCGGTAACGGTGCATGATGGTCCCATGTCGCCCGGTCCCTTCCTGCTCGGCCTGTCGCTGGGCGGGCGCCGGGTCGTCGCGGTCGGCGGGGGAGCCGTGACCGTGCGCCGCGTGCGCGACCTCCTCGACGAGGGCGCCGTGGTCGAGGTCGTCGCGCCGCAGGTGGCGCCCGAGCTCTCGGCATGGGCGGAGCGCAGGAAGATCACCTGGACCCCGCGCCGGTACGCCGGTGCCCCCGACCTCGACGGCGCCTTCCTCGTGCACACCGCTACCGGCGACGCCGGGACCGACCGGCGCGTGGCCGCCGACGCCGAGGCGCGGCAGACCTTCTGCGTCGTGGCGGGTGACGCAGCCGGCGGGAGCGCGCAGGTGCCGGCCCGCGCGGCGGTCCCGACGCCCACCGGCGAGGTCCGTGTCGCGGTCCACGCCGGCGGTGACCCGCGCCGGGCCGCGGCTGTGCGCACCGGGCTCGTCGACCACCTGACCAGCGGGGTCGTCGACCTGCGGGGCCGTCGCCCGCACGGAGGCTGGGTCGCGCTGGTCGGTGCCGGCCCCGGGGACGAGCAGTTGCTCACCCGCCGCGCCGCAACGCTCCTGGCCGCCGCCGACGTCGTCGTCACCGACCGGCTCGTGCCCCGCGCCCTCCTCGCCCGCCTCCCGGAGAGCACGCGCGTCGTCGACGTGGGCAAGTCGCCGCACCACCACCCGGTGCCGCAGCACGAGATCAACCGGATCCTCGTCGAGGAGGCGCTCCGGGGCCGGGGCGTGGTGCGCCTCAAGGGCGGGGACCCCTACGTGCTGGGCCGCGGCGGCGAGGAGCGTGCGGCTTGCGAGGCCATGGGGCTCTCCGTGGAGGTCGTGCCCGGCATCACCAGCGCGGTCTCGGTGCCGGCCGCGGCGGGCATCCCCGTCACGCACCGCGGCCTGGCCCGCGGCTTCACCGTCGTGACCGGCCACGAGGAGCTGCCCGGCCTGCCGACCGGCGGCGACCACACGCTCGTCGTGCTCATGGGCGTCGCCGGGCTGCGCGAGACCGCCGCCCGGCTGGTCGGGGCGGGGCGTCCCGCGAGCTGCCCGGTCGGCATCGTCGAGAACGGCTGGACCCCGCAGCAGCGGGTCACCCTGGGCACCCTCGCCGACATCGCGGACCGCGCCGAGCGCGTCGGCGTCGCCTCGCCTGCCGTGGTCGTCGTCGGCGACGTCGTCACCCTGGCGCACGGGTGGCCGGCCCGGGCGGAGGGCGCCGGGGCGGTCGCGTGAGGCGGCCGCTCGTCGTCGCCGCGCACGGCACCGCGAGCCCCGAGGGGCAGGCGGTCGTGCGTGCCTGCGCCGCCCGGGCGGGCGAGGTGCTGGGTATGCCCGCCCCTCCCGTCGTCGGCTTCGTCGACGTCTGCGGCCCGACGCTGGAGGAGGTGCTCGTCGGGCTGGAGGACCCCGTCGTCGTGCCCTTCTTCCTCTCCTCGGGCTACCACGTCAACCACGACGTGCCCGCGGCGCTCGCCGACGTCCCGGGCGCGACGGCGACCCCGGCGCTCGGGACCGCCGACGAGGTCGTGCAGGCCCTGGCCGCCCGGGTGCGCGAGACGCTGCCCGCGGGGGAGCCGCCCGACGCCGTCCTCGTCCTCGGCGCCGGCAGCAGCGACGACCACGCGCGGGGCGAGGTCGCGACGGTCGCCGAGCGCGTCGCGGAGCACCTCGGCTGCGCCGCCGGCACCGCCTTCCTCAGCGGACCCGGGCCCCGGCCCGAGGAGGAGCTGGCCCGGCTACGGGAGGACGGGCATACCCGGGTCGCGGTGGCCGCCCACCTGCTCTCCCCGGGTTTCTTCCTCGACAAGGCGCACGCGGTCGCGCGGTCCGCGGGGGCCGCCCCCACCGGACCGCTGGGCACGCACGACCTGGTCGTCCGCCTCGTCGCCCGGCGCTACCGCGAGGCGCGGCTCCCAGACGTGGGTCCGAGGAGCTCCTAGTGTCGCGCGTCATTAATTCATTGACAGTATGGGATGATGGCGTATGCCGTCACCTGCTCTGGAGATCAGCGATGAGGATCGTGCGACCCTGACCTCGTGGACACGGTCG
>NZ_MKKF01000045.1:0-1247 GCF_001942435.1 Serinicoccus sp. CNJ-927
GTCAAGCCCAGTGGAGTGGTGTAGCGCTGTGATCCCTCGTTTGGGTTCAGGTGGTGAGGGCGGGTAGGTGATCAGCTCCGATCTCGGGTTCGGTGTCGGGGACGATGGTTGCCCGGCAGCGGGCTAGGAGGTCCAGTCCGAGGTAGCGGCGGCCTTCGGCCCATTCGTCGGTCTGTTCGGCCAGGACGGCGCCGACGAGCCGGATGATCGCGTCGCGGTTGGGGAAGATGCCCACGGCGTCGGTGCGGCGGCGGATCTCCTTGTTGAGGCGCTCGGCCGGGTTGTTGGACCAGATCTGGGACCACACGTCCTTGGGGAAGGCGGTGAACGCCAGGATGTCCTCGCGGGCACCGGCGAGGTGGTCGGCCACGGCGGGCAGCTTGTCGGTGACGTAGTCGATGAGCCGATCGAACTGGGCGTGCACCGCCGGGGCGTCGGGCTGGTCGTACACGGAGTGCAGCATCGCCTTGACCGCCGGCCACATCGACTTGGGAGTCACGGACATCAGGTTCGCGCTGTAGTGGGTGCGGCATCGCTGCCAGGACGCGCCGGGCAGGTTCGCTGCGACCGCGTCGACCAGGCCGGCGTGGGCGTCGGAGGTGACGAGCCGGACCCCGTCTAGGCCGCGGGCGACGAGGTCGGCGAAGAACTCGTTCCACGCCGACCCCGTCTCACTGGTCGCGACGCGCACGCCCAGGACCTCGCGGTGCCCGTCGCCGTTGACACCAGTCGCGAGGAGGACGACGGCGTTGATGACGCGGCCGCCCTCGCGGACCTTCATGGTGAGCGCGTCGGCGGCGACGAACGTGAACGGGCCCGCCTCACCGAGGGGCCGGTGGCGAAACTCCTCGACGAGCTGGTCCAGGTCGGCCGCCATCCGGGAGACCTGGGACTTGGACAGCGAGTCGATGCCCAAGGTCTTGACCAGCTTGTCCATCCGCCGGGTGGATACCCCGGCCAGGTAGCAGTCCGCGACCACAGTGATCAGCGCGGACTCGGCCCGCTTGCGCCGCTCGAGCAGCCACTCGGGGAAGTAGGTGCCCTTGCGCAGCTTGGGAACCGCGACATCCAGCGTGCCTACCCGCGTGTCCAAGGGCCGGTGGCGGTAACCGTTGCGCTGGGCCACGCGGTCGCTGCTGGGGCGTCCGTACTCGGCGCCGACGACAGCGTCGGCGTCCGCGGACAGCAGACTGTTGATGATCGACTGCAACAGCGTGCGCATCAGATCAGGCGATGCTTCCGCCAGG
>NZ_MKKF01000046.1:0-1203 GCF_001942435.1 Serinicoccus sp. CNJ-927
TGAACCGCCCCGGGTTTGGTGGAGGGTCTTGATCTCTACGGGAGAGTGGAGTCATGCCTGCACCGAGGAAGTACAGCGACGAGTTGCGTGAGCGCGCGATTCGCGCGGTGAACGAGACGATCAGAGAGAACCCGGGGTTGCCGGTGAAGCGTGCTTGCGCCCAGGTGGGTGAGCAGCTGGGCATCCCGGCGGCGACGCTGCGGAACTGGTTCCGCGGGCCCGCACCGGCGGCCGGGTCGACTGCGACTGCGACCGATCCACGGGAGCGGCTGGTGCAGCTGGAGAAGGAGAACCGGGAGTTGCGCCGGGCGAA
Source organism: Serinicoccus sp. CNJ-927 (assembly GCF_001942435.1). Taxonomy (NCBI): domain Bacteria; kingdom Bacillati; phylum Actinomycetota; class Actinomycetes; order Micrococcales; family Ornithinimicrobiaceae; genus Serinicoccus; species Serinicoccus sp. CNJ-927. The sequence goes on from NZ_MKKF01000046.1 coordinate 314, forward strand.
CGCGATCCTGCGGTCGGCCTCAGCTTTTTTCGCGGCGGAGCTCGACCGCCCCACGAGTCGTTGATCGCCTACATCGACGAGCACAAGGAGTCCTTCGGGGTCGAGCCGATCTGCACGGTCCTGTCCGAGGCCGGCGCGAAGATCGCCCCGAGCACCTACTACGCGGCCACGTCGCGTGCCCCCTCGAACCGGGCACTGGCCGACGCGGCCCTCGATGAGCGGATCCAGTCGACCAACGACGCGAACTACGAGGTGTACGGGGTGAAGAAGATGTGGAAGGTGCTCAACCGGCAACAGGTCCTGGACGAGCACGGGAACCCCACCGGGCGCACCTATCCACCGGTGGCGCGGTGCACCGTGGCCAGGCGGATGAAGGCCCTGGGCCTGGTCGGCGCGGTCGCCGGCGACCACAAGGCGCCCCGGACCACGGTGCCGGCCACGGACGGCCACCCGGCCGACCAGCTCAACCGGGACTTCACCGCCGCGGCACCGGATGACCGGTGGGTGGCCGACATCACCTACGTGCCGACCTGGGCCGGGTTCGTCTACGTCGCGTTCGTGATGGACCTGTTCTCCCGCCGGATCGTCGGCTGGCGCGTGGCTGCCTCGCTGCACACCGACCTGGCCCTGGACGCCCTGGAGCACGCGATCTGGCAGCGCCACCGCGACGGACGGGACCTGACCGGCCTGGTCCACCACGCCGACCGCGGCGTGCAATACCGAGCCATCCGGTACACCGAGCGCCTCGAAGAACTCGGCATCGTCGCCTCCGTCGGATCCAAGGGCGACAGCTACGACTGCGAGGATCGTGTCTGCGCCACCGCCTGGGGTCTGACCCTTGTTATGACCGGCCCCGCTGGGTGCCCTTGCGTTGACGTGTCGGCTCTGGG
>NZ_MKKF01000047.1:0-1060 GCF_001942435.1 Serinicoccus sp. CNJ-927
CCGTCGGCCGGTGAGCACCGTTCTCAGCCCGAGGTCGTCAAGGAACCTCTATGCGTAGATCGTGTCCCGGCCGGCGGGTAGGTCGCCCGTTGAGTGCTACTGGGATGTCGTGCCCCCGCGCCTTGTGGGTGAGCACTGATCCATTAGGTCGCTACCGGGGCGGTCTCGGCTCACGCGAGATGACAGGACCGACAACAGAAGGAGGCGGTGAGAGTGATCTTCGTCGGCAACGACTGGGCAGAGGACCACCACGACGTCTACGTGATGGACCAGGCGGGCGAGAAGCTCGCGGCCAAGCGGCTCGGCGAGGGCATCGAGGGCATCAGGGCCTTCCACGCCCTGCTCGGTACCCATGCCGAGGACCCCACGCAGGTGCGCGTCGGGATCGAGACCGACCGGGGCCTGTGGGTCAACGCGTTGGTCGCGGCCGGGTACCTGGTCCACGCGATCAATCCCAGGGCGGCCGCGCGGTACCGGGACCGGCACCATGTCGGTGGGGCCAAGTCCGACGCCGGCGACGCCAAGATGCTGGCCGACCTGGTCCGCACCGACGCGCACAACCACCGCCTGGTCGCCGGGGACAGCGCGCAGGTGGAGGGTGTCAAGGTCATCGCCCGGGCGCACCAGAACCTCATCTGGTCACGGGCCCGGGAGACCAACCGGCTGCGCAGCGCCCTGCGCGAGTACTACCCCGCCGCGCTGGTCGCGTTCGAGGATCTCGACGACCGGGACGCCCTGACCGTCCTGGGCCGAGCACCCGACCCGGAAACCGGGGCCCGGTTGACCCTGTCCCAGATCACCGCCGCGCTGCGCGCTGGTGGACGCCGCCGCTACCTGGAGGCCACCGCCGAGCGGATCCAGCACGCCCTGCGCACCGAGCAGCTGGCCGCCCCACTCCCGGTCGTGCAGTCCTACGCCGCGAGCACCAAGGCCCTGGTCGGGCTGCTGGCCGCGTTCAACACCCAGATCGCCGACCTCGAGACCCAGCTGAACCAGTCTTTTGAGCAGCACCCGGACGCCGACATCTACCTCTCGCTGCCAGGCCTGAGTGACATCCTCG